>NZ_BMPP01000018.1 GCF_014647655.1 Deinococcus malanensis | reverse complement strand
CACCACCTTTTCTGCATCCTCAGCACCCCCGCCTCCCGCGGGGGTGCGCGCTTGTGGATGCCCGGCAGGGGAGGGAAAAGCACAAAATAACCGCGGGCGGGCTCTGGTGGTGTCTGTAGGTGGTAGGCGCCTCAGGGCTGACCATTGGATTGAACCGAGTACAATTTGATCTGTGACCTCTTTCGAACAAGCACAACAGGACGTCAAGACCCTGACCAGGAAACCTGGTAACGATGTACTGCTCAAGCTGTATGCGCTGTACAAGCAGGGCAGCGAAGGTGACGTCAGCGGGAAACGTCCCAGTGGATTTGATTTTGTAGGCGGTGCGAAGTACGACGCCTGGGCACAGTTGCAAGGTCAAGCCCCCGAAGAAGCCCAGCAGGCCTATGTCGAACTGGTGCAGGGCCTGATAGCTCAGGAGCAGTAAGCCTCGCAACATCGTCAAGGTTCTTTGCGGTTCCAGGGCCCTTCTTTTATTGTCCGTTGCGCCTTTTCGCCCGTCTCCAGGATTTAGATGGAGAGGTCAGTTCTGCGTCTTGAACGCGCAAGACTCGGGCTTCCTTGCTGCGGGAAATCATTATGACCCGGTTGGGATCGATGTCCGTCTCATGGAATGCGAGCACTGGGGCTGCCAGCAACAGATTTCCAACAACGGATTTTTTCTGGTGTTACAGGGTCCAGAGCCGACGGAAGGCGGCTTTTCAGACTCTCTTCTTCCAGGAACTGCTGTAAGCTGCCGGGGTGACGGATCCTGCTCCTCCGCCTACAGCGCTGGCTGCCGCGAAAACACGCATGCGTGACCTCGCAGCCAGTTATGGGGCGGGTCTGCCTGGTCGGGATACCCACAGCCTCATGCATGGGCTCGACGGCATCACGCTGACATTCATGCCGATGGGTCAACGTGACGGGGCCTATGACCCCGAGCACCGCGTCATCCTGATCAACAGCCAGGTCCGGCCGGAGCGTCAACGCTTCACCCTGGCACATGAGATCAGCCATGCCCTGCTGCTGGGCGATGACGACCTGCTCAGTGACCTGCATGACGAGTACGAGGGCGACCGGCTGGAGCAGGTCATTGAGACCCTATGCAATGTGGGAGCAGCAGCCCTGCTGATGCCCGCCGAACTGATAGACGACCTGCTGACGCGTTTCGGCCCGACCGGGCGCGCACTCGCCGAACTGGCCCGGCGCGCAGATGTGAGTGCGACCTCGGCCCTGTACGCCCTGGCGGAGCGCACCCCGTCATCGGTCATTTACGCGGTCTGTGCGGTGACCCGGCAGGACGATGAAAGCGAAGG
The DNA here is from genome assembly GCF_014647655.1 of Deinococcus malanensis. Lineage (NCBI taxonomy): Bacteria > Thermotogati > Deinococcota > Deinococci > Deinococcales > Deinococcaceae > Deinococcus > Deinococcus malanensis. The sequence continues at coordinate 86,851 of NZ_BMPP01000018.1, read as the reverse complement.
CGCCGGTGGGGGTAAGGAACTGACGGTTCGTGCCAGCAGCGCTTCGGCAGGCGTGAAGTACAGCCTGAGCGTGGGAACCCCGGTGCCGGACGACCATCCGGCGGCCCTAGCCCTGGATACCCGGCTGCCGCTGGCGCAGGACAGCTACGTGCCGTTCCGCTCAGGGCGGCGCATGCCTGCCTATGTGGACGCCTTCCCTGAACGGCAGCGGGTCCTGGTCAGCTTTGCCCTGCCGGCGGTGCGCAGCGAGGGGGATCCGGACAGGCCGGAAGCTGCAGGAGTGGCCTCCTGAAGGGCCAGCACTTGCACTTCGGATTTCCGGTTCCTGGATCGGAGGGCACTCGAGAGGGACGCTGGCGGGTGAGCTGGGCGGGCACTACCGTCATGGGCATCCTGAACGTCACCCCCGACAGTTTCAGTGATGGTGGCCGGCACCACATGCTCGACGCTGCCCTGGCCCGGGCCCGGGCCATGCAGGAGGCTGGCGTGCTGATCCTGGATATCGGTGGTGAAAGCACCCGTCCTGGCGCAGACCCGGTGCCGGCCGAGGTCGAGCTTGACCGTGTGCTGCCTCTGCTCCGGGTCCTGGTGCAGGAAAATGTTCTGCTCAGCGTGGATACGATGAAACCCGAGGTGGCGCACGCAGCCCTGGAAGCCGGCGCCCACCTGATCAATGACGTGACCGGCCTGCGGAATCCCGAGATGGTGCGGATCTGTGCGGAGGCAGGCGCGCCGGCCTGCGTGATGCATATGCAGGGCGAACCGCGCACCATGCAGGATCGTCCCCACTACGAGAATGTGGTGGCCGAGGTGCACGGTTACCTGCGGGATCAGGCTGCCCAGGTGCTGGCCGCCGGCGTACCGGATGTGGTGCTGGACCCTGGCATCGGCTTTGGAAAGACGCGGGATCATAATCTGGCGCTGCTGCGGGCACTGCAGGACCTGACGGCCGGGCCCCACCCGGTGCTGGTCGGCGCGAGCCGCAAACGGCTGATCGATTTCCTGGCAGGAGTCCCGGAGGCCGCCGAGCGTGACCCGGGCAGTCTCGCGCTGCATCTGCACGCGGCGCGTCATGGCGCGGCCCTGGTACGGGCGCATGCCGCCGAGGCCCATGTTCAGGCCCTGCGGGTGCAGGCGGCACTAGAATCCCGGGCATGAGCCGCGTTGTTCTCGAAGGGCTGGAATTTCATGCCCACCACGGCGTCTACGAAACCGAAGCCGTTCTGGGCGCGCGCTTTGTGGTGGACGTGGAATTGCATTACCCCTTTGCGGATCTGAGCGACGACCTGAGCGAGGCCGTGAACTACGCTGCGGTCTATCAGACGGTGCAGGAGGAGGTCACGCAGCAGCGTCACCAGCTGATCGAGGTGCTTTCCGCCCGCATCGCGCGGCGTCTGCTGCGCGACCAGCCACGGCTACTGCGCGTCCTGGTCCGGGTTCACAAGCCGTTCGCTCCGCTGCCTGGGGTCTTTCGCGATGTGTATGCCGAACTTGGCCTGAGCCGGGAGGACATGACCTGACGGCCATGCACCATGCCTACATCGCGATGGGAGCCAACCTGGGCGATGCCTACGGGACGCTGTGCTGGGCCCGCGATGCCATCGCTGCCCTGGGGGACATGCAGGCGTCATCTCGCCTCTACCGTACGGCTCCGGTGGGAGGCCCCCCAGGCCAGCCGGACTACCTGAATGCCGCGCTACACGTGCGGACCCTGCTGGATCCTTATGCGCTGCTGCGGGTCCTGCACGGTCTGGAGGAGCACGCCGGGCGCAAACGCCACGAGCGCTGGGAGGCGCGCGTGCTGGACCTTGACCTCCTGCTGTATGGTGATCACATTCAGGCTGATCCTGTGCTCACGCTGCCGCATCCCCGGGCCTGGGAGCGGGCCTTCGTGCTGTGCCCCCTGAACGATCTGAATCCGGCTCTGGCCCACCCACTGACCGGAGAGACCGTAGCGCAGGCGCTGAGGCGCATAGACCTCAGCGGCGTGACTCTCGCCGGGCTGGACTGGTCTCCCTTCACCGGACACTGATAGGCCCGCAGCGCCTGGGGCGGTATGCTGGGCCTCAGCATGAGTAACCAGACCTCTTCCTCCCACCGGGGTGCCGCCGGACGCACGCTGCTGTGGCTGGCCATTCTTCTGAGCCTGCTGCTGCTGGGCTTCGTGGTCGCCGTGACCAGCCGCGCCAACCCGCTGTACAGCGACCGTGAGACTCACGGCATCAGCAAATACAAGTTCCTGCACGAGTGCAAGGAACTCGCCGAGGATTCGGAGAACCTGACCGTGGCCGCGATGGGTCAGAGCATTCCGCTCAAGACCCTGATCTCGCAGGGGCAGCCCCTGGGCCCGCAGGACCACGTGCACGCCGAACTTGAAGCAGATTCGGTCGAGCTTGTCGAGGCAGTGCAGCCGGTGCAGGCTGGTGGCTGGACCATGACCATGCCCGCTACCATCGGCGTGACCCGTGGGGGTACAGCACGGACCCTGGGTGAACTGCCCCTGGTCTGCTCCTACAGCAAGTCAGAAGGCAAGGTCGTCGCGCAGGTGCAATTGCCCAGCCAGTAAAGACGGCAGGACGACAGGCGCCGCTCGGAAAGTCATTCTCCGAGCGGCGCCTGTCGTCCTGGCCTGAACTCGCAGGCCGGTCTTACAGCGCCACTTCCCCGCTGAGGCATTCCTCGGCGATGGCGCGGGCCAGCGGATCACGGGTGCTGCGCGCGTAGCTGACCCCCAGGTGCAGATGTTCCTGGCCATCCTGGCTGCCGCCCAGCGCCAGCGTCTGGTAGAAGGCCAGGTGGGTATGCGCCAGCAGCACATCACGCGTCCGTTCTGGCGGAAGGCCCCGCAACAGGGACAGGGCTTCACTGTAGGCATCCAGGGCCCGATGCTGCTCGCCTTCCACGGCCCACTCGCGCCCCAGTTGCAGGGCCCGGGCCGCGGTCAGGTAGGCAGGTCGCATGTCCCGGATTCTAGCCCATGTCGGATTGTTGCCCGGTGCTGCCTGCTGGCCTGCGGCGTCTACGCATCCAGAGGAATGATGCGCAGTACACCGCTATCGGCCGGACCATCAATGGTCAGGACCTCCAGGCGGCACGGCAGATCATCGCGGCCACACTCCCGCACCAGGTAGTTCAGGGCGGCACGGTGCATCAGGGAGAGCTTGCGCGGCGTGATGCTCTCGGCGGCGCTTCCGTATCTGCAACTGCGTCGTTGGCGCACCTCTGTGAACACCAGCGTTCCGCTGGGCTCACGCGAGACCAGATCTATTTCACCGCCCCGGATGCGGTAGTTGCGATATATGACCTCCCGGCCCAGGCTTTGCAGATGCGTGGCGGCGCGAGCCTCGGCATCAGCCCCTTTCATGAGCGGCACCAGTCATGCTGCAGGGCAGTCATGCTAGCCAGGTGTCCCAGCGGCGGAAGTCCGGAACCGCCAGTTCGGCCCCGGCGCTCAGCAGGGCCTCGGCCCGCGCGGTGGTGCTCAGCGCCACCACCCGGCAGCCGGCACCAGCCGCGCTCAGGACGCCGTTGACCGCATCCTCATGGGCCAGACAGTCGGCCGGGTCAAGGCCCAGGCGGGCGGCGCCCATCAGGAAGGGCTCGGGGTGGGGTTTGCCCCGCGTGACATCCTCGCCCAGCACCCGCTGCCGGAAGCGGTCCCCGAAGCCCAGCGCCTCCATGCCGAAGGCGACGTTCACCGCGTCGGCACTGGTCACCAGGGCGAAGGGAATGCCGCGTGAGTCCAGCACGTCCAGGTAACCGCTCAGGCCCGCGACCTCCCGCAACGCGCCTTGGGCCAGAGCGCGGTAACGGCCTTCCTTGGCGTCGTGAAAGGTCCGGGCCAGCGTCTCGTCCGGTACCCGGCCGGTCAGGCGTTCGATGATCTCCGGATTGCGTCCGCCGTCCACCTTGGTGTCCAGGTCATGCTCGGACAGGTTCAGGTTCAGCAGCTCGGCGGCGACCTCCTGCCAGGCCTGGCGGTGAAAGGCGTTGTTGGCCGTCAGCACGCCGTCCATGTCAAACAGCACGCCGGCAGGTCGCCAGGGCCACCCCTGAGAGCGGGGGAGGGCGCTCATTCGTTCAGGGGGCCGTGCCCCAGGTCCTGCAACAGATCGCGGTAGAGTCGTGCGGCCGCCCCGCGCACTTCGTCCAGCGAAGCGTCCTCAGGAGCCAGCTCCAGAGCGGCTTCCAGGGCCTGGGCCAGCACAGCCGAGTAGATCGGCCAGGGTCCATCGGCGGGCTCTTCAGAAGCGGGCTGTAGGTTGCGGGGGCTGCCCAGCGCCTGCAACGCTTCCTCCGCAGCCAACCGTTCGGCGTCTTTCTTGCTGCGGCCCTCGCCGGAGCCCAGCGGCTGGCCGTCCACCGTCACCACCGCGCGGAACAGCCGCTCGTGTGCGGGGCCATAGGTCTCGACCTCGAACACCGGGGCCGCGCGGCCCAGTGTCACCAGCCGGGCAATCAGGTCACCTTTCGCGTTCATGTGCCCAGCGTAGCGCGTGGTCCCGCTGCGTTCCCGGGCTGCGCCCAGCTGCACGGTGCGGCGCGTGATGTGCCCGGGGAGGATTCGTGTCCTGCTGTGGGGCACGGATGGCTGTTCTCAGAAGCCTGCCGGGGAATCCGGGACGGCGTGAGCACCCTGCTGTACGGCACGCTCGCCCTGGTAGGTGTCTGCGCGCGAGTATTAGGCAAGCACCGACTCTGTGCGTCCGGGACCTGCCCCTGGCTTACCAGTTCTTTTGCTGGGTGGGGGGGGCGCAGCTGGTTGCTGGAACCCCCGGAAGCGCAGTGGAGCTGTTTGGGGCTGGCAGAGACGGTCGTCCTTGGTAACGCGAAAAGGCTAAAAGACGGGGCGCCTCTTGTGTGGGAAGCGCCCCGTCTTTCGAGAACTGGCTTTCGTCTAGCGGCGGCCCTTGCGCCGGACCTTCTGCCCCGGCACAGTGGCCTGCTGGAACTCCTTGCCCTGCAGCTTGGCCTCGATGGCGCGGATCTGGTCGCGCAGACTGGCGGCGCGCTCGAAGTCCAGGTCCTCACTGGCCTGCCACATGTCGAGTTCCAGGTCGGTGAGCTGCGCGGTCAGGCTGTCCCGGTCGTTGCCCAGGGTGGCGGAGCTGATCTCCTCAGGCTGTTCCTCGCCGCGGATCACGTCACGTACCCCTTTGATGACGGTGGTGGGCGTGATGCCGTGGGCTTCGTTGTACGCCGTCTGCTTCTCGCGGCGCCGGGCCGTCTCTTCCATCGCAAACTGCATGGCCGGGGTGATGGTGTCGCCGTAGAGGATCACTTCACCGTTGACGTTGCGGGCCGCGCGGCCGATGGTCTGGATCAGGGCGCGTTCGCTGCGCAGGAACCCGGGCTTGTCGGCGTCCAGAATGGCCACCAGTGAGACTTCAGGCAGGTCCAGACCCTCCCGCAGCAGGTTGATGCCCACCAGCACGTCGTAATGCCCCAGCCGCAGGTCGCGGATGATTACCTGGCGCTCCACCGAGTCGATGTCGCTGTGCATATAGCGCGCCCTGACGCCCTTTTCCAGCAGATACTCGGTCAGGTCCTCCGACATGCGCTTGGTCAGGGTCGTGACCAGGGTGCGCTCGCCGATGGCGGCGCGCTCGCGGATGCGGCCCAGCAGATCCTCCACCTGGCCGTTGATGGGCCTCACCGTCACCGGCGGGTCCACCAGACCGGTCGGCCGGATGATCTGGTCCGACACGGCGTCGCTGACCTCGCGCTCGAAGGGACCTGGCGTGGCCGAAACGAACACGGTCTGCCCGGTCTTGTCCATGAACTCCTGGAAGTTCAGCGGGCGGTTGTCCATCGCCGAGGGCAGGCGGAAGCCGTAGTCCACCAGGGTCTGCTTTCTGGCGCGGTCGCCGTTGGCCATGCCCCCGATCTGCGGGACAGTCACGTGCGACTCGTCGATGAAGGTAATGAAGTCGTCGGGAAAGTAGTCCAGCATGGTATAGGGCGTCGCACCCGGCGCCCGGCCGTCGATGTGCCGCGAGTAGTTCTCGATGCCCGAGCAGTAGCCCAGCACCTTCAGCATCTCCAGGTCGTACAGGGTGCGTTCCTTGAGACGCTGCGCCTCGAGCAGCTTGCCCACCGATCTGAAGTATTCCAGCCGCTCGTCGAGTTCGCGCTGAATGGTGCCGATGGCCCGCTCAATGTTCCCGGCGCTGGACACGTAATGCTTGGCGGGATAGACCACCGTAGCGTCCAGGTCGGCCAGCCGGTCTCCGGTCAGCGGATGGACCACGCTGATACGCTCCACGTCGTCACCCCACAGTTCGATCCGCAGCGGCTGCTCGTCGTAGGCCGGCCACACCTCGATCATTTCGCCCTTGGCCCGGAAGCGACCCGGCATCATCTCGATGTCGTTGCGCTCGTACTGCATGTTGACCAGCCGTCCCAGAATCTCGTCGCGGCTGACCGCGTCGCCCTTTTTCAGAATCAGGTTCAGTGCGGTGTATTCCTTGGGATCGCCCAGGCCATAGATGCACGAGACCGAGGCCACCACGATGGTGTCGCGGCGGGTCAGCAGGCTGCGGGTGGTCGAGTGCCGCAGCCGCTCGATTTCCTGGTTGACGGCCGCGTCCTTCTCGATAAACAGGTCCTTGCCCGGCACGTACGCCTCGGGCTGGTAGTAGTCGTAGTACGAGATGAAGAATTCCACCGCCGCCTCCGGAAAGAATTCCCGGAACTCGCTGGCCAGCTGGGCCGTGAGAATCTTGTTGGGCGCCATGATCAGGGCGGGGCGGCCCGTTTCCTCGATGACCTTGGCCATGGAGTACGTTTTTCCGGTGCCGGTGGCCCCCAGCAGCGTCTGGAAGCGCAGGCCGTTGTCCAGACCCTCCACCAGGGAACGGATCGCAGTGGGCTGGTCGCCGGACGGGGTGAATGCAGATCTGACCTTGAGCATGAAACCTCCACGGGCAGGGAACACGGCAGAACGGATGGGCACAGGCTGAACGCCGAACGAATCCCCCCAGTTTACGCCCCTGACGTAAGAGGAAGGTAAGCCGGACGGCGGACGTGAAGGCTCAGGCAAGCCATAAGGTGTGCAGAAGAAAGAGTGCAGAGCCTCCCAGACGGTCAGGTCAGAGAATCTGCTGCTCCTGGGCGTCCAGGGCCTCGCGCGCCACCGTCAGAAACGCCTTCACGATGGGATTCGCCGGCGCCCGCTGGCGGTTCCACACTGCCACGATCTCCACCAGCGGAGCGTCCTCCAGCGGGCGGTACACCACGCCGGGCAGCGCCAGCCGGCTGAAGAACTGGATGGGCAGGAACACGCCCACGCCCGCTGCGACCAGTGACAGCAGGGTGGGCACCTCGATGGCCTCCTGCACGACGTTGGGCGTGTAGCCGGCTGTAGAGGTCCAGCGCATGACCTGATCGAAGTAGGTGGCGCGCAGGTGCCGGGGGAAAAACACGAACGGCTCGTCGCGCAGCGCGGCGATGGTCAGGCGGCGTTTGCGGGCCAGAACATGCCCGGCCGGAAGTGCCGCGACCAGCGGCTGTCGCCACAGGGCGCGCGAGTCCAGCCCGGGGTCACGGACCGGCAGCAGCATCAGCCCGATGTCGATCAGCCCGCCGCGTAGTGCGGCCTCCTGTTCCTGGGCCGTCAGTTCACGCAGGTCCACGCTGACGTTCGGGTACAGCTCGCGGAAGCGGCGCACGATTTCCGGCAGCCCCCCGAACGCCAGCCCGCTGACGAAGCCGACCGTCAGGCGCCCGACCTCTCCACGCGCCGCGCGCCGCGCCCGGTCCACACTCTGACCTGCCAGGGCCAGCGTTTCCCGCGCGCCGGTCAGGAATTCCTGACCGGCCGGGGTGAGCTGCACCCGGCGGGTGGTCCGCAGCACCAGCGGCACACCCACCTCGTCTTCCAGGTTGCGGATCGAGTTGCTCAGGGCCTGCTGCACCACGAACACCCGCTCGGCGGCGCGCCCGAAGTGCTCTTCCTCGGCCAGGGCCACGAAGTGACGCAGGTGACGCAGTTCCATCAGGGTCCCTGACGCAGGCCCGGGCGCGGCACGCTGGAGAGGATGATCGAAGTGACCGGCTCACCGTAGCGTTTCATCACGCCGATAACCGTTTCCAGATGAGCCGTGTCTGCCACGGCCAGCTTCAGGACATAGCAGTCCTCACCTGTCACGCGGTCGGCCGACAGAACCTCTGGCAGCCGGGCCAGCTGAGCCACAAAGGCCTCCTCCTGCCCGTAACGCAGCGTGAGGCGCAGGTAGGCCTGCAGGCCACGGCCCAGCGCCCCCTGATTGATCTCGGCGCGGTACGCCCGGATGATGCCGGCGTCCTCCAGACGGCGCATACGTTCGGCCACCGCAGGTGCACTGAGTCCCACACGGCGCCCCAGCTCACTGAAGCTGAGCCGCGCGTTCTCCTGCAGCGCACACAGGAGTTGCTGGCCGATCTCGTCGAGATGGCGTGCGGGATCGTAGGTCATGGTCGCTCGTTACTTTAACATCGGTGGCTCCGATTCGCTGAAACTTTAAATAGTGACTGTACGTACCCCATCTTTCCCTCCTAACATGACGGTCATGACGACCCAGACCCTGCCACGACCCACACTGACGCTCACGGTGCTGGGGGCGCTTGCGGTGGTGTATGTGGTCTGGGGCAGCACCTACTACGCCATCAAGGTCGCCATCGGAAGCCTGCCGCCCCTGGGCATGCTGGGGGTGCGTTTTGTTGTCGCGGGGGTGCTGCTTTATGCGTTCCTGCGACTGCGGGGGGCGGCAGCACCTACCCGGCGCGAATGGGTCTGGAGCGTGGTGATCGGCACCCTGCTGCTGGGCGGCGGCACCGGCTTCGTGACCCTGGCGGAGCGGGATGCGAGTTCCAGTGTCGCGGCGCTGATGATCGCCGTGTCCCCACTGTTCGCCGGTATCTTTGCGGCGCTGTGGGGCGAGCGGACCCGGCGGCGTGAATGGCTGGGCATCGCTGTAGGTCTGCTGGGAGTCGTGCTGCTGAACCTGGGAGAGCTGCGCGCCACGCCGCTGGCCGCCGTGTTGCTGGTGCTGGCGCCGCTGTGCTGGACGTTCGGCAGCCAGTGGTCGCGCCGCCTGCCACTGCCTGCCGGGCTGATGGGCAGCGCCGCGCAGATGCTCACCGGGGGCGGGGTGCTGGCCCTGCTGAGCGTGCTGACGGGTGAACGCTGGGGCACACCCACGGCCTCCAGCCTGTGGGCGCTGGCTTACCTGACCGTCTTCGGCAGCCTGCTGGCCTACAGCGCCTACATGTATCTGGTCGCGCATACGCGCCCGGCCCTGGCGACCAGCTACGCCTACGTGAATCCGGTCGTGGCCATCATTCTGGGCGTGGCGCTGGGAGGGGAACACCTCGGCGCGCTGGGCTGGGCGGCGCTGGCGGTCATCGTGGCGGGAGTCGGACTGGTCGTGTGGCCGGGGCAGCGGGCAGAGGGGTAGCCCGGGCGCAATTCGATTAACCAGCATTCATGGTCAGTGCACGCATACTCGCCTGTTGGAACTGTGGAAATCAGAAGCCTAGACTGGGCAGCATGACCAAAGCTGCCCGGAAAAGCCCGCCGCGTGCGGGCCTGCCTCTACAGGAACGCGCGGAGCTGAACAGCGTCGAAACGCAGGAATGGCTCGACTCGCTGGCCTATGTGGTCGCCGATGCCGGCACCCGGCGCGCCGCAGAACTGCTCGAAGACCTCGACCATTACGCCTACTTTCACGGCGCGCCGATCGAGTTCAAGCAGACCACGCCGTACATCAACACCATTGCCCTGGAAGACCAGCCCGAGTACCCCGGTGACCTGGAGCTGGAGCGGAAGATCCGCAACATCATGCGCTGGAACGCCGTGGCCATGGTGGTCAAGGCCAACAAGAAAAGCGAGGGCATCGGCGGGCACCTGTCCACCTACGCCAGCGCCACCGAACTGCTGGAAGTGGGCTTCAACCACTTCTTCCGGGGCCACGGCGCCGGCCAGGACCGCGACCTGGTGTTCTACCAGGGGCACGCTTCGCCCGGGGTCTACGCCCGCTCGTTCCTGGAAGGCCGCTTTGACGAGGCGCGCCTGAACCGTTTTCGCCGCGAGCTGAGCAAGGAAGGCGAGGGCCTGTCGAGCTACCCGCACCCCTGGCTGATGCCCGACTACTGGGAGTTCCCGACTGTCAGCATGGGCCTGGGTCCGATCCAGGCGATCTATCAGGCGCGCTTTATCAAGTACCTGGAAAACCGTGGACTCAAGCCGGCCGGCGACGCCAAGGTCTGGGCCTTCCTGGGCGACGGTGAGATGGACGAGCCGCAGTCGGTCGGTGCCATCCGCTTCGCCGCCTACGAGAACCTGGACAACCTGATCTTCGTGCTCAACGCCAACCTGCAGCGCCTGGACGGCCCGGTGCGAGCCAACTCCAAGGTGATCCAGGAGTTCGAGGCGCTGTTCCGCGGCGCGGGCTGGAACGTCATCAAGGTCATCTGGGACAGCAAGTGGGACGAGCTGCTGCAAAAGGACTACAACGGCCACATCGTCAAGCGCTTCGAGGCGCTGGTGGACGGCGAGTCGCAGCGTTACGCCGCTTTCGGGGGCAAGGAGCTGCGCGAGCACTTCTTCAACACCCCCGAGCTCAAGGAACTGATCGCCGACTGGACGGATGCCGACCTGGAGCTGCTCAACCGCGGCGGTCACGACGTGCACAAGGTCTACGCCGCCTACGCCGCCGCTATTAAGCACAAGGGCAGCCCCACCATCATCATTCCGCGCACCGTCAAGGGATACGGCCTGGGCGAGACCGCGCAGGCCCGCAACGTGGCCCACCAGGTCAAGAAGCTGGAGTTCGACGCGCTGAAGAACCTGCGTGACCTGCTGGAGCTGCCGCTGACCGACGAGCAGGTCGAGCACCTGGACTACTACCATCCTGGCGCTGACAGTCCGGAAGTGAAGTACGTGCAGGAACGCCGCGCCGCGCTGGGCGGTCCGATTCCCGCCCGTAAGGTGGAGTACCCCAAACTGGACGTTCCCACCGGCGAGTTCTACGAGGAGTTTTCCAGGGGCAGCGGCGAGCGCGCCGTGAGCACCACCATGGCCGCCGTCAGCATCCTGAGCAAGCTGCTGCGCGACAAGCAGGTCGGCAAATATATCGTGCCGATCGTGCCGGACGAGGCCCGCACCTTCGGGATGGACGCCCTGGTGCCGCGCATCGGGATCTACAGCCCGCGCGGCCAGACCTACCGTCCGGTGGACTTCGGCTCGCTGATGGCCTACAAGGAAGCCAAGGACGGTCAGATGCTCGAAGAAGGCATCACCGAGGACGGCGCCATGTCCTCGTGGATCGCGGCCGGCACGGCTTACGCGCACCATGGCGTGCCCACCATTCCGTTCTATGTCTTCTATTCCATGTTCGGCATGCAGCGTATCGGCGACCTGGTGTGGGCCGCCGCGGACCAGCGTGCGCGCGGCTTCCTGCTGGGGGCCACCGCCGGGCGCACCACCCTGGCCGGTGAGGGACTGCAGCACCAGGACGGCAACAGCCAGCTGCAGGCCTACGTGGTGCCCAACCTGAAGGTCTATGATCCTGCCTTCGCCTATGAGCTGGCCGTGATTTTCGAAACCGGCATCCAGCGTATGTACGTAGACGGCATCGACGAGTTCTATTACGTCACCATCGACAACGAGAACGAGCAGCAGCCTGCCATGCCCGACGACGGGCGCACTCACGAGGAAATCCGTGAAGGCATCATCCGGGGCCTCTACCGGTTCCAGAGGTCCGCGAACACGGGCGCGAAGCTGCGTGCACAGCTGCTGGCCGGCGGCCCGGCGATGGGCGCGGCGCAGGAAGCCGTCAAACTGCTCGAAAACTACGGGGTGGCGGCGGACCTGTGGAGTGTCACCAGCTACAAGGAACTCCATCAGGACGCCCTGCTGGCCCAGCGGCACAACATGCTGCACCCCCTGGAAGCCCCCCGCGTGCCGTATGTGGCGCAGCAGCTCAGCCAGGAGAACGCGCCCGGCGTGCTGATCTCGGTCAGCGACTACGTGAAGCTGGGTGCCGACGGCCTCAACGGGCACCTGGAACGCAAGCTGTGGACCCTGGGCACCGACGGCTTCGGCCGCAGCGAGGCCCGTGAGGAACTGCGCGACTTCTTTGAGGTGGACGCCCGGCACGTCGTACTGGCTACCCTGTATGCGCTGCAGCGTGACGGTCAGGTTGCTGGCGATGTGGTCGCAAAGGCCATCGCCGACCTGGGCATTGACCCGGAGCGCGAAGCCCCGGTTCTCCGCTAAGCGTTAAGGCGAACCCGCGTAGACCGGCGGGCCGGGACTGAAACAATAGACACCGCGCCCGCCCCCACCTTTTTCCCTGATCCCAAAGGAGCCGTGAGCCATGGCGACCCAGCTGAACCTCCCCGACGTGGGGGACAATATCGAGAAAGGTACGGTCGTGACCGTGCTGATCAACCCGGGTGACACCGTTACCGAAGGCCAGCCGATCATCGAGATCGAGACCGACAAGGCCGTGGTGGAAGTGCCGGCCAGTGCGGCAGGGACCGTCGAGGCCGTGAATGTGAAGGTCGGAGACACCGTGCCGGTTGGCGGCCTGATTGCGACACTGGGGGGTGGAGCTGCACCGGAGGCAGCTCCGACCACCGCTGACGCGGGCGCTGCTACGACCGGCAACCTGCCCGACAACGCGGCCGAGCCGGATTCCAGCACCGTGGCGGACGATGCACAGACGGCCCGACGCGTCGCGGCTGCCCAGGTGGAAAGCCAGAAGGAGCAGGCGCATCAGGGTGGGGCCCAGGCACCTGCGGCCAGCCCGGCCGCCTCTCAGCAGGCGGCCCCCCAGCAGGCTGCGCCGGCTCAGGGCGGCGCAGTGCAGCAGGTCACGCTTCCCGACGTCGGCGACAACATCGAGCAGGGGACGGTCGTGACCGTGCTGGTTCAGGCAGGGGAGACGATCACCGAAGGCCAGCCGGTGATCGAGATCGAAACGGACAAGGCGGTGGTCGAGGTGCCGGCTAGTGCTGGCGGGACGGTCGAATCCGTACAGGTCAAGGTGGGCGACACGGTCAAGGTCGGCGGCGTGCTGCTGACGCTGGCGGGGAGCGCTCCGGCAGTGGCCCAGGCGGCTCCCGTTCAGACTGCTCCAGCCCAGACCACTCCTGTTCAGGACGCGCCCCCGGTGGCCAGCCTGAGCAGCGAACGCCCCGCTGCAGCCAACGCTGCCAGCCTGCCGCCCGAGCGCGCCCAACCCGGCACGCAGCAGCCGGGGGCCGAGCGTCCCTACAACACCCAGGCCTACGATGGCCGGACGATCATTCCAGCGGCTCCCAGTGTGCGCCGCCTGGCACGAGAACTGCACGTGGATATCCAGACCGTCCACGGCACCGGCATTGCCGGGCGTATCAGTGAGGAGGACGTGCGGCGTACGCTGGCGGGGGCTCAGGCCCAGCCTGCCGTGTCGGCTCCGGCTGCGCCAGAGGCTCAGGCGGCCGCTCCCCGCGCCGCTGCGGCTGCCACCCTCCCCAACTTCGAGAAATGGGGGGCAGTACGCCGCGAGGACATGAGCGGCATCCGCAAGGCCACTGTGCGCTCCATGACCGCATCCTGGACGACTATTCCCATGGTCACGCACTTTGACAAGGCCGACGTGACCCTGATGGAAGAGACGCGCAAGCGCTTTGCCGCCCGGGTGGAGAAGGCCGGCGGCAAGCTCACCATGACCCATATCCTGATGAAGGTCGTGGCCAACGCGCTGCACAAGTTCCCCAAGTTTGGTGCCAGCCTGGATCTGGACGCCGAGCAGGTGGTGTACAAGGACTACGTGAACATCGGCGTGGCTGTGGATACCCCGGTGGGCCTGCTGGTGCCGGTCGTCAAGGACGCCGACCGCAAGAGCATCACCGATCTGGTGCTGGAACTGAGCGAACTGGCCGGCCGCGCCCGTGACCGCAAGCTCAAGCCCGACGAGATGCAGGGGGCGACGTTTACCATCAGCAACCTGGGCGGCATCGGCGGGCACGCCTTCACGCCCATCGTGAACTCGCCCGAGGTGGCCATCCTGGGTGTCTCACGCGGCGGCTTCGAGCCGGTGTGGAACAAGGAAACGGGCAGCTTCGAGCCGCGCAACATGCTGCCGGTCTCCCTGACCTACGATCACCGCCTGATCGACGGTGCGGACGCGGCGCGCTTTGTGCGCTTCATCTGCGAGTCGCTGGAAGATCCCTTCCTGATCTCGCTTTAAATCGTCCCGCTCAGAATGGCCCCGGTTCATAGAGATCGGGGCCATCTTCGTGGCCATTCAGGCGGCCCAGCACGGCCACCTGACGCGCCAGAGCGGTCAGTTTCCAGGCGAGGCCGGGTCGGTCTACCCAATCGTCCTGGGACGGCAGAGGTTCTTTTGCCAGCAGCCCAAGCTGCTCCAGGCCAAGCAGGGCGGTGCTCGTCTCCTGCCTGGAGAGCCCGGCCACCGAGAACGGCGTGCTGACCGGCACACCATCGTCAAAGGGGCTGATGGGGTCGAGCCCCCGGAAATACTCGACAAAGACACGCAGTTCCCGGTCGGAAATGGCCTCGATCAGGCGGAGCGTCTGAAAGCGGTCAACCGTGGGAGCCGCAAAAGCCAGGGTGCAGCTCGCCAGGGCCCGGGCAATAAAGTGCAGCTTGTCTTCCGACTCGGCCACCTCGGCGGCGCGGACAGCCTGAACCACGTTGGCCTGAAAGGCGTCGGAGCGCAGGTAGGCATGATCCACCTGAGCCGGGAAGGTCTTGTGGATCAGCCCAAGTTCTACTTTCATGTGCCCGGCCAGTCTCGCGGCCTGCTTCTGGTTCGCGTAGGCGTACCAGCCCTGCAGGGCCCCTTCAGGCAAACCAAGAGGCTCCAGGGTCTGCAGGACAGGCAGCAGAGGCTCCAGGGCGTTCATGTGTTCTGGCCCGCCATGACGCGCCCAAAGTGGCCCCTGCCGATATACAGGTGAGCCTGCCAGCCGGCGGCCCGGGCCGAGGCCACGTTGTCGGCGTTGTCGTCCCAGAACACGATCTGTTCCGGCGCCACCCCCAGCCGCCGGGTCACTTCCGCGAAGTACTGCGGGTCCGGCTTGCGGTAGCCCACTGTACAGCTCGCAAATTCACCGTCCACCACCTCATTCAGGCCGACCTCATGCAGCAGGTGCCGGGTCCGGTGCGCTTCCTGGTTGGTGGCGAGATAGCTGCGCCAGCCGGCCGCGCGGAGCTGCCGGACATCGTCGAGCAGCGGGGTGTTGGGATGGTTCTCGGATTCCAGCCACTCGTGCAGGAATTCGTCGGCGGTCTGGGTACGCCCGAGCGCGGCAATGAACCCGGGCAGGTGCGTGCGCAGATCGCTTTTTCCCGTCGAGGCAGCGTAAAAGGCCGTCTGGAAAAACTGCCGGGTCAGTTCCGGGTGCTCACGCAGGAGCCGCGCGCCGAACCATTCCGGCGGGGTCACCAGAACGCCATCGACATCAAGCAGCAGGACATGGGTCTCAGGATTCACAGGGCGAGTCTAACGGGAATGGCCGATGTGCCAGAACGCTGCCGCGCGCCACACTTGGGCAATGCAGCTTCTTGCGCCTGAGGGTGTTCTACGGCACGTTTCCTGTGTGGGAAGCGGGCTGACGCTATTGATGCTCAGTGGTGGGCCCGGCTGCTTGTGCTGTCTGGAAGAGGTGACCCGGGGAATCCAGCAAGCGCTGCCCCATGTAGGACAGGCATGACGGACAGGATCCTGAATATCCCGGTCACCCCGGCAGACCTGTGCCGCTGGCGGCTTTTACTCGCTCCGGAACGACAGCCGTTTTTCCTGACAGCAGGAGAAAGCCAGGGCCTGGAGCTGCCGTCCCAGCCCCGCGCTGGACACTCGTGGACCCCGGAGGACCGCGACACCTTCACCATCTGGAACGTGGCCGGGCAGGCCGACCGGGTGGCGTGGCTGACATTTGGCCAGTGGGCACAGCTGCCACAGGCAAAGCGGCGGGCATTGCTCGGACTTCAGGTCCGGCACGGACGTGGGAATGTGCCGCTGGGTCAGCACTATGTCAGCCTTGTTCCGGGCCTGACACCTGGGCGCTTCCTGTGGAGAGCCGAACTGCTGACACCGGCCGTGCTGGACCGGCTCTTTCTGGCCGGGGCCGCCCCCTGCCAACGCGACCTTGTGCCCCGAGGGGTATGGAAGCGCGCCGCCTCATCCTTGCCGCGTGTGGAGGCGCTGGCCGGCACGTTTGCCGAGGATGGCCAGGCTGGAAACTGCTTTGGTGCCGTTATGGGAGCAGCAGGCATAGCAGAGGCTGAACATGCCTGGATGCAGCGGGCTCCCTTCGAAGCCTTTGTCCGGGACCATACGTCGCCCGGCGGAGGGGACGATCAGCCGGGCACGCTTCTCATCTGGCGCAGCGCCGATGGCCTGAGCCAGCACGCCGCCGTGACCCTGGGCGGCGGCTGGGCTTTTCATAAACCGTCGCAGTCGTGGATGACGCCCAGGCAGGTGCTCCCGGTGCGGACGATCATCCGACGTCACCGCACGCGGGGCCACCGGCTGTCGCGCTTCAGCCTGGGCTGAACCCAGGGCGTCAGCAGCTCGGCTTCAGCCGCGGTTCTCACTTCCCGTGCTGCGTCAGACGCCACAGGGTGACGCCATTGACGATCATCAGCAGCGCACACAACCCGGCCATGACCAGCTCGTTGCGCTGAACGAAACGGAGCGCCAGCACGCCCCACAGAACCATCAGGGCTCCCACCAGCCAGACACGCCAGGCGGGCGCGTTCATTCGCTTGACCTCATGTCCGTCAGGCTAACGTCTGTGGCGGGGCAGGTGGTCCCGGCGCCGGACATCAACGGCTTGTGTTTCCTGCCGGTGGCCGGGCTGCAGGAGGCCGGATCGGGGCAGGTGCCGGCCGCACGGGCGCAGGGGAGGTCTTGACCCCGGCCGCTGGAGTGGCCGCTCCCAGAGTTGACGCCAGGGCGGCCCGCAGCGCTGCCGAGGCATTCAACAGCCCCGCGCCGCAGGTCCGGGCTGGATCAGAATCACAGCCAGCCGTATAGGGCGTGACCGTCCGGGTCAGCAGGTCACGCAGCTGCGCCGGGGTCAGGCGCGGCCGGACCATCAGCAGCAGGCTGGCCACGCCGGTGGCATGTGGAGCCGCAAAACTGGTGCCCTCAGGACTGCGCTCACCGTTTACGCCACTCAGGCTGCTGGCGAGGATGCCTTGCCCCTGCTCACCTCCGGGCGCTCCCAGGGCCACGCTGCGGCCCCAGTTGGCGTAGCCGGGGCGCTGACCACTCTGCGTCACGCTGGTCACGGTCAGCACGTTGCGGCACCCGGCTGGTGAGTACCCGGCAGCGTCGGCGCCGTCGTTGGCGGCCCCCGCAATCACCAGTGTGCCCCGGGCGGTGACGGCGTCCACAGCCGCCTGCACGCGCGGGTCGCAGCGGGTCAGGGGGATGAAGTCGGCATACAGGCTCAGGTTCAGCAGGCGGGCCGGGTTGGGGTTGGCCGGCACGCCGGGGACCGGAATGCCGGCTGCCCATTTCAGGCCATCCACCAGATCCTGCACCTCGATCAGACCGTCGGTGCCGGCCACCCGCACATGCACGATCCGGGCCTGCGGATTGAGCCCTGCCATGCCGCGCCCATCGTGTGCCGCGGCAATCAGGTTGGCGATGACTTCACCGTGATAGGCGTACTGGCCGTTGGCGCTGGCGTCCTGGTCGCGGCCGTCGCCGTCTCCGGAACGCGCCGGGTTGCTGACAAAGTCGTAGCCGTTCACGACTCGTCCGTTCAGTTCGGGGCTGCTGACATATCCGGTGTCCAGCACCGCCACAGTAACCGGCGAACCCCAGGACCGCCCGACCGGCAGTTGCGCCCAGGCAGCGGGCATCTGAATACTCTGCAGATTCCACTGTCGTCCGTACAGTGGATCGCTTGGGCGGGGCACCGACATGCTTGTCATGGGTGCAGGCGTCGGGGCTGGCCTCGGCACCGTCAGCGGTGTGGTGCGGGGCACCGTGGTGGCAGGTGTGGTGGGCAGCGGCGTGAGGACCGGCACCAGCGCCGGAAGGGGAGACGGAACCGGCTGCAACTCCGGCAGGGGAGCCGGGGTGCTGACCGGCCGGGCAGGGACCGGGGCCGGTTGCTGGGCACTGACGGTGCCCAGCGCGATCGCGCCCAGCACCAGCAGACGCGAGGACCGTGTCGGGAATAAGACCGGCAGGCGGGAGGTGCGACGCATACCCCGCAGTTTCCTGTGACCGCCTGATGCTCACCTGAGCCCCGCTTGGGGATACCATCACGCTATGACCACAACCCAGCCGAAACAGGCCCTGCCCAGTGTGGTGGTGCTGACCGGAGCTTCCAGCGGGATCGGGCGCGCCACGGCGCGGGAACTGGCCTCCCGGGGGCACACCCTGGTGCTGGCTGCCCGCCGCGCCGACCAGCTGATGCAGTTGGCGCTGGAACTGGACGCCAGTGGGAAGCGGGTGATCGCCGTCCCGACCGATGTGACCAGTCCCGACGCCCGCCGTTATCTGATTGAGGTCGCCTGTGGACATTTCGGCCGGATTGACGTGCTGATCAACAACGCGGGTGTCACCGTGGAACAGGGCTGGTGGTGGGACGACCCCGACCCCATGCGGGTGCTGCGCGTGAACCTTGAAGCGCCCATCGAACTGACGCGGCTGGCCTTGCCGGACATGCGCGCGCGTGGTGCGGGCCACATCATCAATATTGGATCGGTGGCCGGGCGCGCCGCGACCAACGGGATCTACAGTGCCAGCAAGTTCGGCCTGCGGGGCTTCAGCCTGGGCCTGCGCCGTGAACTCCTGGGCACCGGTGTGAACGTGAGTCTGATCGCCCCGGGCTTCGTGCAAAGCGAGATGACCGCCAGCGCCCGCCTGCCCATGCCCGGGCCGGAAGTCGTCGCGCGGGCGGTGGCCGCTGTCATGGACCGCCCACAGCGGGAAGTGATTGTTCCCGGGGCCTACCGGGCCGTGGCACTGCTGGACGCGGCGCTTCCCGGAGTGGGCGACCTGCTGGTCCGCCGGGTGCTGATCCGCCGGCGCTACAACCACCCGAACTGAGGTGGTGACCCAGCGCCGCCCCACGGTTCCAACCCAACGCTGCTTTAAGGCCACCTTGAGGCGACCGGGCAGGAGGCCGACTACACTGGGCGGGTGAGCTCCGCCAAGACTGCTTTCAAGGCCCTGCTGCCGGTACTCGAAAGGCTGGTCACGGTCACCGACCGGACGGCCAGCCGCTACCTGCAACCCCGCCGCGCCCGGGGCAAGCTGATCCTGCAGCCTTATGTCGGCTGGGGCACCCCCGAGCATGTCGAGCTCTCGGGCCGGGTGCTGCTGCCGCGGACGATCCATCCGGCCCGCAAGGGCGACCGCCGGCTGCGCAACGTGCAGAACATCCTTCGCCGCATGCTCTCGCGCGAGGTCGGCGGCGTGACTGTATCCGGGACGCTGGGTGGCCAGAGCGTATCAGCTGTCAGCGATTCGGACGGGTACTTCACGCTGGTGTTCGCACCGCCTGAACCGCTGGCTGGCGGCTGGCACCAGGTCTCGCTGCAGATCGGTGGCCGTGAAGGGGTGACGCCCGGCCGCGTGCAGGTGGTTGCGGCGGCCCGTTACGGCATTATCAGCGACCTGGACGACACTGTGATCCAGTCGGACGTGACCAGCGTGGTGCGCATGCTGCAGACTGTCCTGAGCGGAAACGCCCGGACCCGGCTGCCGTTTCCCGGGGTCGGGGCGCTGTACCGCGCCCTGACCCGCGAGGGAGAGGCCCGCAACCCGATTTTTTACGTCTCCAGCAGCCCGTGGAATTTCTTCGACCTGCTGTGGCAGTTTCTGGAGTACCGCCGCATTCCGCTGGGGCCGCTGTTCCTGCGCAACTGGGGCTTTGATCTGCTGTCCGGTCACGGCAATTACAAGCACACCATGATCGAACAGCTGTTCCGCAAGTACCCGCAGCTTCCTTTCGTACTGGTCGGAGACAGTGGTGAGAAGGACCCCGAAATTTATGCCGAGGTGGTGCGCCGTCATCCCAACCGGGTGCTGGCGGTCTATATCCGCGACGTGACCGAGGCCTCCCGAGACGAGGGCGTGCAGAAACTGCGCGCGGAGGTCCGCAAGGCCGGGGTGGATCTGGTACTGACGGCCGACAGCCTGAACGCCGCCAGCCACGCCATGGCCATGGGCCTGATCACACCAGGTGAATACCGCAGCGTCCTGACCAGTGTGGCCCGCTCCTACGAAACCTGAAAACGGTACCCACAGCGGCCGAAGGTTTCTACCCCAACCGCTGTGGGGCGAGCGCAGGGTGTAACCACGACAGACAGCAGATGGAGTGGGGTCGACGGGAATACCTCCTCCCGGCAACAGAACGCGATATCGCTGTGAGCTGCCCTGATACACGTCGGCAGAGGCCACCGGATCAGTTCGGTGGCCCCTGAAAGACTGGCGTGGTGCTCAGAGCTGTAGGGCAAGGGGAGCGAGTGACCGTGACAACGGTGGTTGGAGTGGGGTCGACGGGAGGAGGGCACTCCCGTTGACAGAACGGAATACCGCTGTCAGTCCTGAGACTGGCCGCCGTTCCCACCACGGCGACCCCGGCGACGGCGGCGGCGCTTGGCCTCGTCGCTCTGGCTGTCGCTGACGGGCGCGGCCACGGCGGCCTGTGGCGCGCGGGGGGAAAGCTGTGCCTGACTCTGGGGGCTGCCACCCTGAGAGCTGCTGGGCCGGCCGTTGACGCGCCCCACCGCGCCACGGTCGTTGCTGCCACGGGTGTACCCACGGCTGCCGCGCTCACCGCTGGCCCGGTCCGGGCGGTCGAAACGCCCGCCGCGCCCACCCTGGGGCTCTTCCGGCGGCATGTTTTCCAGGGTCCAGTCCCCAAAGTACATGCGCTGCACGGTAATGTTCACCGGGCGCAGATGCTCGTTGCGGGGGCGCTCCAGGGTGATCACGCGACGCGCGCCCCCCTGTATGCGGGGCCCCATGGACGCGCCACTGAAAGTCCGGCCCTGCTGACCCGGTCCACGGCGTTCGCCACTGCGTTCACGCTCGTAGCCGCGTCCGCCTGTACCCGCGCGTCCCTGACGGGGCGGGGCGCTCTGCACGGCCGGCTGAGGGTCGTCCAGCGTGAATTTGCGCGGCGCGGTAGGCGTGACGTTCTGCAGCTTCTCGCGCCGTTCCGCTTCGCGCTCCTCGCGGCGGCGGGCACGGGGTTTTACTTCGTTCATGTCTCTCTCCTGGGTGCTGTCCCCGAGGGTCAGGTCGATCATGCGGGCCATGGGGTTCACGGCACTGATGGTCACGGTCACCGAGTCGCCCAGGCGGTAGGTCTGGCCTCCCGAGCGTCCGCGCAGCATCTGCGCGTCCTCGATGTACACGTAGTAGTCGTCGTCCAGGTTGGAAATGTGAAGCTTGCCTTCCACCCCGTTATCCAGCGCCACATACAGGCCGCTGGCGACCACGCCCGACACGTTGCCGGCAAACGTCTCCTGCAGGTGCTCCTGGGCCCACTTGGCCTGGTAGTACTTGGTCAGGTCGCGCTCGGCCTCGGCGGCGGTGCGCTCGCGGTCGCTGGTGTGATCTCCCATGGCCGGCAGGCGGCCCTGCAGCCTGGCGACCTCGCGGTTGCCCGCCCGGAGTTCGCCGGTCAGCACGCCCTTGAGCACGCGGTGCACCATCAGGTCAGGGTAGCGGCGGATCGGTGAGGTGAAGTGCAGGTACTCGCCGAAGGCCAGTCCAAAGTGCCCCAGGTTCTCGCCGGCGTACTTGGCCTGCTGCATGGAGCGCAGCAGCAGCGTGTTGACCACGCTTTCGCGCGGCGTCCCCCGGACCTGCTTCAGGACTGCCTGGTAGGCCTGAGGCGTTGGCTCCCCGCCGGGGAAAGCCAGCCCCAGACGCCCGATGGCCTGCGAGACTTCCTGGAAGCGCTGCAGGGTAGGCTCCTCGTGAATGCGGAACAGGGTGGGAATTTCGCGCTGAAGCAGGTAGTTCGCGACCACCTTGTTGGCCAGCAGCATCAGGTCCTCGATCATGCCGCGCGCGGTTTCCTCGCGGATGGGAATGAGTTCCATGCGGCCGTCGGGGCCCACGTCCACCTTGACCTCACGCATCTTGAAGTCCAGCGAGCCTTCGCGCAGGCGCTTCTGACGCAACTTGGAGGTGATCTTGAGCAGCAGGTGCAGGTCGCCTTCCAGCTGACGGGCGTGGTCCGGCAGCGTGGCGGTCGCCTCGCTGTAGGCCTGAACCTCGTCGTAGGTCAGCCGCGCCTTGGAGTTCATCACGCTGGGCGCGATCTTGACGTCCAGGATGTCGCCCTCGGCACTGAGCTCCACCAGGGCCGTCATGGTCAGGCGGTCCTGGTAGGGCACCAGACTGCACACCCCGTTGCTGAGGTGCTCGGGCAGCATGGGCAGCACGCGGCCCGGCAGGTAGACGCTGGTGGCGCGCGCATAGGCCTCGTCGTCCAGCGGGGTGCCTTCACGCACGTAATGACTCACGTCCGCGATATGCACACCCACCACGAAGGTGCCTTCCGGCGTGGGCTGGATATGAATGGCGTCGTCGAAATCCTTGGCGTCACGGCCGTCCACCGTGAAGATGTTGAATTCACGCAGGTCGAGCCGGCCCACCAGGGCCTCGGCGGGAATCTCGGTCGGAATGGCGGCGGCCTCGGCCGTGACCTCGCCGGGGAAGTCGCCGCGCAGGCCGAACTTCACGATCACGGCTTCAGTCTCAGTCTCGGGATCGTCCTGCTCACCCAGCACACGGGCGACCTGTCCGAAGACCTCGTCCTCACCGGTGTTTTCCGGCCAGAACAGCTCAGTGACCACGCGGGCGCCGGCCTGCAAGCCTTCGAGCCCCTCGGGCAGTACCAGGATGCGGTGACGTGCGCGGTGGTCGTCGGGCTTGAGAATCGGGTGCCCGTGATGGAATTCCAGAGTACCCACCAGCTTGGAGTAGGCACGCTGCACGATGCGCACCACCGAGGCGCGCGGATTGCCGTCGCCGCGCTGACCGCGTCGTGGGCCGCCGCCCCGGCCACTGTCGCCCCGTCCTTCCATACGGACCAGCACGATGTCGCCATTCCAGGCTTCCAGGGTCTGCTCGGCCGGGATGTAGTAGTCCTCGCCGCCGGAATCCGGTACAACGAAGCCAAAGCCCGCCGCGGAGGCCTGGAACTTGCCGCGCACCAGGCTCATCGCCTCAGGCAGCCCGTAGGTGCGCCGGCGGGTCCGGACCACCGTGCCGGATTCCACCAGGGTCTCAAGCAGGACTTCCAGGTCGCGCCAGTCGCCCAGACGATTCATCATCTGGCGCGTGAAGGTACGCTCCAGGTCGCGCACGTGCACCGGGCGGCCCAGCTTGCGCAACTGCGCCACGACCAGTGACTGGGCTGGATCGGTGTCTTCCGACAGGTCCTCATCGTCAGCTTCCGGTACATCGGCAGCGGCAGGGATTTCTTCGGGCTGGGCCAGAGTGGCTGCGGGCTCCGGGGCAGCCTGCGCCCCGCGGCGCGACTTGCCCTTGCGGGAGCTTTCGCGCGGGGTGGGCAGATCGGTGACCACCTCTGGCGCGCTCACGCCAGCGTTCACCTCGGCCACGTCCACCAGCGGTTCCTGAGCCTCGTCCACTTCCGTGGCTGTGCGGACCACCACTGCCGGAGCGTCCGGCGTGTTAACCGGCTCCACACCATCGAGCTCCGCTACCGGGGCCGGAACGCTCTTGCGGGGGCGGCCCCGGCGCTTGGGCACTTCCAGAATCACAGGCTCGGGAGTCACGACGCTGTCGGGGACTTCAACGGGTTCGGCATCGGCCAGTGCCGGCGTGGGCTCCGCCGCCCTGTTGCGCGTTTTGCGTCCGCGCTTGATCGGCGCAGCCGGTCCCGCTGAGTCCGGCACTGGCCCGGTGCTGGCCACCGGCTCCTGCGCTTCACTTAAGGAATCGACCACAGGGGTTTCCTGGACAGGCTTGGAAGGACGGCCCCGGCGTGCCTTGACGGGGGCAGGCGCAGGCAGCTGCGCTGCCGGCTCGTCCACCACCGGCTCCGGGGGAACCGGGTGTCCAGCCGCAGATTCTTCCTGCACTGCAGCAGGGGTGGCTTCAACCTGCGGTAGGGCGGCTCTAGGTTTGCGGCCCCGTTTTACGGGCGCATTTACCTTGGGTTCGGGATTTGTGGCAGCCGGCACTTCGGTTGCTGTGACAGGCCCTGCTGTTCTGCGAGCCGTCCGGCCACGTTTGGCCGGCGCCACTTCTGCGGGTGCCTGATCAACAGGTGCCTGAGCGGCAGCGCTTCTGCGGCGCCGGGTCGTGGGAGCATCCGTTGCGGGCTCAGCTGCTGGCGTTGCCTGACCGCGTCTGGCGGTAGATTTCTTGGTCGTAACGGTGTCCTCCGTCTGTGGTGGCGCGGCGGCCTTGTTTCGGCGCCGCTGGCCTGAGGTCTGTTTGGGTTGTTCGGCGGATGGGGCGTCAGTCACAGCTTCGACCGGCACCTCACCTTGTTTTTTCACTCTTGGCATGAACGCACCTGGGTGTTCAGGACGCGCCCGGAGGCTGTTGTCTGTGGGGTGGAGCAGGCCAGCCTTGACGTGCTGACGCGCTGCTACTGTCCCCCTCGGCCCCCGGGAACTGGTTTTTCGCTTCACTCGGGCCGCGCCTGTTTCACCACTGCCCCGCAGGCGTCTGTGTGGGGGCGCTGTCCTGTACCCGGCAGCACAGGCAGCATAACACGGCCCGCCTGACGCGACCTTTACGCACCCTGAGCGCTTGGCAGACATATGGCGTCGCTTAAACCATTGGTGCGCACCGCCTTGATTCGAAGGGAGAAAGATGCATAGTCCGTGCGCTGCCGGCGGCTGTGGCGACGTCGTGTTGTTCTGGTGCTGGGCGTCCTGTCCAGGAAGCAAGGGCAGGGCGCCCGGCCCTCAGGATCGTTCTACCCAGCCGGTGAGTGGGGCGTGGTCGCTCAGGCGGGCGCCGCGGTCCACGCATACGCCCCTCACCCGCACCCCGGCCGACAGGAGGTAATCGATGCGCCAGCCGACGTTGTTGGCATAGGCATTCCCGCGGTTGCTCCACCAGGTGTACTCGGCGACTTCTCCCAGACAGTCGCGGTGGCAGTCCACCAGTCCGGCGGAAAGATGGGCCGTCATCCACTCTCGTTCATGCGGCAGGAAGCCGCTGTTTTTCTGGTTGCTGCGCCAGTTTTTGAGGTCAACCTGACGGTGGGCGATGTTGTAGTCCCCGCCGATCACTACCGGCGTTCCTCTGGTCAGCATGCTCTGTACCCAGGCGTGGTAGTCGTCCAGCACACGGTCCTTGAAGCCCTGTCGAGCTTCCCCACTGCTGCCACTGGGCAGGTACACACTGACAAAGCGCACTCCCTGGACCACCGCACTGACCACCCGGCCCTCGGCGTCCATCTCCTTGTGCGGCATGCCCGTCAGGACGTCGTCCAGCGGGTGACGGCTCAGCACGGCCACGCCGCTGTATCCGGCCTTCTGGGCTGGGAACCAGGCCCCGGCGTACCCCAGATCCCCAAGTGCCTCGGGCATGGGGTCGGCGCGCACCTCCTGCAGGAGCAGAACGTCGGGCGTTTCACGTGTCACCCAGTCGCGCAGTCCCTTGCGCAGGGCGCTGCGAAGCCCATTTACATTGAGTGTGGTGACTTTGAGTCCAGCAGGGAAGGACGAGGCGGCAGACGTCATCGGTCCCGAGCATAGCGGCCGCATAGCTGACAGGCGCGAGCCAGGACCTTATTCAGGCAGCAGATCCTGTCAGGCCGTTTAGGCGTCGTTCAGTCAACTCATGTACAGGGGGCCGTAGCGGACCGTTACGCTGAATCATGATTGACATCAAGTTCCGCAACGAATCGGACGGCCACGAGTACCAGATGACCCATCCCAAGGCCGAGCGGGTGCTGCAGGACGTTCAGCAGTGGGCGCAGCGCAACGAGTTCACACATGTCACCTTCTGGCGTGACGCCTCCGACGAGCACAAGCTGTGGGTGCAGCTGGGGGACGACCGCCTCAACTACTGGATCCATGACACGACCTTTACCGAAGGCAAGCACGACACCGTGGAAATGCAGATGGACTACGCGCGTGGTGCCCAGCGCCGCAGCGCCGCCGGCTACGAAAAGTTCGACAAGTAGTTCAGGGAATGGGAAAGTCCAGGACTACAAATTTTCAGAACAATCCGGCCGCTTGCGGCCGGCGCTGTCGTCCTGTTGAAATAGGAGACACAATCCGGCCCGAGCTTTCCGCACGGTTCTAACCTCCACCTGCCTGTCAGGGCGCACACTAGCTTCATCTGAGGGCCACCAGCCTTCGGAAGGAGGGAGTGCATGCAGGAACGTCCTGGACAGAACCATGACCTGGAAGATGACGATCTGCCGGTAGGGCAGGTCCTGAGCCGCCGCCATGCGCTGCGATTGTTCGGTCTGGCCGGAGGTGCGGCGCTGGCAGGAGGGATGACGCTGGCCCGGCAGGTTGCCCCGGGCAGACCGGCCCCTCCGGCCACTGGCCTTCCTGGCTGTGTGGTACGGCCACAGTCTGCCCAGGGCCCCTTCTTTACAGACGAGCGGCTCAGGCGGCGTGATATCCGCACCGACACCCGGTCGGGCAGAAGCGCTGCCGGCGTTCCGCTGACCCTCAATTTCCAGGTGTCGCGCGTGGGGCTGCGGGTGTGCGAGCCACGTGCCGGCGTGGTCGTGGATGTCTGGCACTGTGACGCTCTGGGCAGGTACAGCGACGTGAACGACCCGGGCGCCGACACCCGGGGCCAGACATTTCTGCGTGGTTACCAGACGACCAATGCGCAGGGAAGGTGCAGCTTCCAGACGATCTACCCCGGCTGGTACCGGGGCCGCGCGGTGCATATCCATTACCGCCTGCGCACACTCGACGCCCGGGGTCAGGTCAGTGGAGACTTTGTCTCACAGCTGTTTTTCGCGGAATCCCTGAGTGATCAGGTTCATGCCCTGGAGCCCTACCGGCAAAAAGGGCGTCGCGACACGCTCAACAGCACCGACGGGCTTTACCGCAACGGAGGCAACCAGATGCTGGTCCGCGCCACCGGCACCCCGCAACGGGGGCTGGTGGCCACCTTCGATGTGGGGCTGAACCTCAGCTGAGACGGGCAATATAGGTGGTCAGATGCAGGGAGTCTTGCACCGGGAAACGCTGGCTATTTACATGGATCTTCAGCCCGGAAGCCTCGACCAGCTGGTGGGCGTGCGCGGCCGTGACCTGGACGGGAATCCGGGCGTCGAGACGCATCGCCGTGAGTCCACTTCCCTGAAGAGCTTCACGAAGCGGGGTGTCCGGTCCCCGTCCGGAAGCCGGGCGGCCCAGGGCCCTCCAGGTAGCCGCCAGGTGTCCGGGTCCATGCGCGGCCACGATCAGCTGGCCACACGCCCTTAGGACCCGCTGCGCCTCGGCCATCGCTCGCAGCGGACTCGGCAGGTGCGAGAGCGTCCGCACCAGTAACACAGCGTCAAAGGTTCCGGACGGGTAGGGCAGCTGCTCGGCGTGGCCGGGACGCACGCCGGGACCGGCGTGCGGATCGAGCCCTTCAAGGGGGCCATCGTGGCCGCGCGCGGCCAGCTCACGCAGGAGTAACCCGGTGCCGGCCCCCACGTCCAGCACAGTCGCGGTGGCCGGCAGATCCAGCAATTCCAGAAGCGGACCTCCCGGCCAGTTCACTCCGCCCAGACGGGAACACAAAGCGTCACGCATGGCCAGGGTCATGGGATCAGCATAGAAAAACAGAGGCGCGGTTGCCCCGGCCTCTGCGCTGCCGTACCGCCCTTACATCTCCATGCGGGTTTTGAGGAAGTTGGTCATGACGGCCCCACGCTTATAGAAGGGGTTGTCCATGATCTTCACGTACAGCGGAATGGTGGTCTTGGGCCCCTGAATAACCGTCTCTTCCAGGGCACGCTTCATGCGCGTGATGGCCTGTTCGCGGTCATCGTGGTGCACGATCAGCTTGCCGATCAGGCTGTCGTAGTGCGGCGGAATCACGTAACCGGAGTAACAGTGGCTGTCCACCCGCACGCCGGGACCACCGGCGAAGTGCACGTCGTCGATCTTGCCCGCCGCCGGGCGGAAGTCCTTGTCAGGGTCCTCGGCGTTCAGGCGGCATTCGATGGAATGGCCCTGGAGCTTCACGTCCTCCTGCTGCAGTGCCAGACCGTGACCAGAGGCGATTTCCAGCTGCAACTTCACGAAGTCCAGGCCCGAGATCATCTCAGAAACGCAGTGCTCCACCTGAATGCGGGTGTTCATCTCCATGAAGTAGTAGTTGCCGTCGCGGTCCACGATGAACTCCAGCGTGCCGGCCCCGGCGTAGTTGACGTGTCTGGCCAGCCGCACGCCCGCATCCAGGATTTCCTGGCGCAGCGTGTCGGGCAGGGTGCTGGGCGCTTCCTCGATCAGCTTCTGGTTGCGCCGCTGGATCGAGCAGTCACGCTCGCCGATGTGGATCACGTGGCCGTTGCCGTCGCCCATGACCTGCACTTCGACGTGCCGGAATTCCTCCAGGAACTTCTCCATGATGATGGCCGGGTCGCCGAAGTACAGCCGCGCTTCCTCCTGCGCCTGTGCAAAGCCCTTGGCGAGTTCTTCCTGGGTACGGATGACCTTCTGCCCGCGACCACCGCCCCCGGCCGAGGCCTTGAGCAGCACCGGATATCCGATCTGCTTGGCAGCCAGCAGCGCGGCGTCCACGTCTTCCAGAACACCGGTTCCGGGCACCACGGGAACGTTGCTGGCCGCAGCGATTTCACGCCCGCCCGCCTTGGAACCCAGCGCGCGCATGCTCTCGGGCGTGGGCCCGATAAACACGATGCCATGCTCACGGCACATCTCGGCGAAGTCGGGGTTCTCGGCCATGAAGCCGTAGCCCGGGTGAATGCCCTCGGCGCCGGTCATCAGCGCTGCGGACAGGATGTTGGGGATGTTCAGGTAGGACTGGTTGCTGGCGGGCGGACCCACGCACACGCTTTCATCGGCCAGCAGCACCGGCAGACTCTTCTCGTCGGCAGTGGAATAGACCACCACAGTTTTGACGCCCAGTTCGCGCGCGGTGCGGATCACGCGCAGGGCAATTTCGCCACGGTTGGCGATCAGGATCTTTTTAAACATCGCTTCTATGCCCCTTTGCGGCGAAAAATCTCCGGGCGCGTCAGGAAAGGAGCCGCGTCCACGCGGCAGTTCCCAGCGTGCCCGCGCCGGATCACTCGATGATGAACAGCGTCTGGCCGTACTCAACCGGCTCGGCGTTCTTGACCAGAATCTCGCGAACGGTGCCGCCCTGCTCGGCCTCGATCTCATTCATCAGCTTCATGGCCTCGATGATGCACAGCACCTGTCCGGCCTGCACGGTGTCGCCCACCTTCACGTAGGGCGGCGCATCGGGGCTGCTGGACGCATAGAACGTCCCCACGATAGGTGCCTTGACCGGGGTGCCGGCGCTGACCGGCTTGGCTGGAGCAGGCGCGGCCTCGGCTTCGGGGGCCGGGGTGGCCGCGGCGGGAAGGGCCGGCGCACTGTCAGCGGCCGGGGCGGCTGGCGTGGGGGCAGCTGGAGCTGCAGGGGCATGGCCCGCGCCGGACATAAAGACAGGTGCAGGCACGCTGGGTGCCGGGGACGGGTACGACACGGCCTGGGGTCCGCGCTTGAGATCCATGGCAAAGCTGCCGGTCGACAGGCTGAATTCGCGCACATCTGCCACGCTCAGGGCATCGAGAATCTTCTTGAGGTCTTCGGGATTCATGGGTCCTCCTTGTGACGGTGCCGGGTGGGCTGTGCACTGGCTGCTTCATCATGCAGGGCCGCCAGGGCTGCCTGTCACCTAACGCTCGTTTGGCTGAACGCAGTCTAACCAAAAAGCCGGAAGGCGCCGCTCCGGTTTCCCAGTGGCGACGCCCCCCAACTCACATACTCAGGCGCGGCTCAGGTACTGGCCAGTGCGGGTGTCCACCTTGACGTTGGTGTCCTGCTCCACGAACAGGGGCACCTGCACCACGGCGCCGGTTTCCAGCTTGGCCGGCTTGGTGCCGCCCGAAACTGTGTCTCCGCGCACGCCGGGGTCGGTCTCCACGATCTTCAGGATGACCTGGTTGGGCAGCGTGATGGTCAGTGCCTTCTCGCCGTACATCGCCACTTCGACCTCGGTGTTCTCTTTCATGAACTTGGCGGCGTCACCCACCAGCGAAGGTGGCAGGGTGACCTGCTCGAAGGTGTCCATGTCCATGAACATGTAGTCGGCGCCGTCCTTGTACAGGTACTGCATCTTCTTGCCCTCGACGTAGATGTCCTGCAGTTTTTCGCCGCTGTTGAAGGTGCGGTCCACGATGCTGCCGGTTTCCATATTGCGGAATTTGGTCACGACCTTGGCGCCGCCGCGGCCCATCTTGAGGTGCGAGTAGTCCAGGCACTCCCACAGGCCGCCGTCCATTTCCACTTTGGTACCGTTGCGCAGTTCCGTCACACTGATCATGTCTTTCTCCTTGTTTCTGTCCGGGGCTGCCTCTGGTTTTCCAGCAAGGCTTTGACAGGAAAACAGGGAGCCGCGCGGCAACAGTGCGGAGTTTAGCAGAGCGGCGCATGGGCCTTCCACCCAGCAGGCGGGGTTTGCTACACTGTCACGGTTGCACGTCCGCCCCCGCCCCCGGTTTTGCTGGTCCACAGAGATCCCAGATCCGGCGCGCGGCGAGAGTGAGGCGGCGAAGAAACGCCAAGGAGAGAGAGCACATGGAACTGAATGCCAAACCCCGCAAGAGCCAGGAGAAGCTGGCCGAAGGCCTGATCCCCGCCGTCGCCTACAACAAGGAAAAGAACGTTTCTTTTACCCTGGACCGCAAGGCCTTTGACCGCGCCTTCCGTCAGCAGAGCACCACCGGCCTGTTCGATATCGCCGTCGAAGGCGGCGAGACCTTCCCCGCACTGGTCAAGACCGTGCAGATGGACAAGCGCCGCCGCAGGCCCATCCACGTGGATTTCTACATGGTCACCTACGGTGAGCCCATCGAAGTGTCTGTGCCTGTGCATACCACCGGCAAGAGCCAGGGCGAGATCATGGGCGGCCTGGTGGACATCGTGCTGCACAACCTCAGCATCGTGGCTCCCGGCCCGCGCCGCATTCCCCAGGAACTGACCGTGGACGTCAGCCGCCTGAACATCGGTGACCACGTGACCGCCGGTGACGTCAAGCTGCCCGAAGGCTGCAAGCTGGCCGTGGCTGAGGACAGCGTCGTCATCAGCGTGCTGCCGCCGCGCATGACCGCCGAGGAAGCCGAAGCCGAGACCCAGGCTGCCCAGGTGGCCGGTCTGGTTGCCGCCGGCGAACTGTCCGAGGAAGCCGCCGCCGCTGTGCTCGAAGGCGACGCGACCATCGAGGAGATCAAGGCCGAGGCCCACGCCGACGAAGGCACCCAGGCCACCGAGGACAGCACCGAAGAAGGCCAGCAGTAAGTTTTACGCTGCACCTCCAGGGCCGGCTCTTTATGAGCCGGCCCTGTTTTTATGCTGGTTGTGTTCTCTGATTGACAGCCGGATTCAGGAACTTCACGCTAAGAAACCGCAGTCCCCGGAAGGCGCTAAGAGACAGTCAAGAGAAAAGCAGCACACCTTCACGGAGCTCAAGAGGCTTCCCGGGGGTGGTTGCCGCAGCCTGAAGCGCAGAGGCGAGAACCCCTCGCACTTCAAACTCCGGAGGTTTCTGATGTCCAAACGCTTGTCCCTTCTGCTGGCCCTGACTCTGTTTACGCCCACCACGCTCGCTGGAGGCGCCGGCGCCCCACCCATGACGGCTGGTATGTCCACGGCGCAGATGACCAACAACTCCGACGTGCTGTTTATGGAGTCGGCCACCATCAGCAACCTGTCGGAAATCGCCACCTCCAGGCTGGCCCTGCAGCGCAGCACCAACGCAGCGGTGCGGGCCTACGCGCAGCGCATGATCACCGAGCACACCATGGCTCAGGCTGAACTGAACCGGGTTGCCGCCGCCCGGGGCGTTCGGCTGACCAACAAGCCTGGCCCAGAGCAGCGTCTGCTGGCTAATAAGCTGGCCACCCTGACCGGCCCGGCTTTTGACACCATGTACAAGCGCGTGCAGGTTATGGGCCACCAGATGACGCTGGACCTGATCATGGCCTACCGCACCATCGGCCGTGACCAGATGGCCCTGTCCTACGCCGCGAGGATGCAGCCTGCGGTCGAGATGCACCTCAGGGATGCCATGGCCCTGCCCGGGCAGTAAGACCCAGCAGATTCAATAACCAGATGGCCACCCACACGGACGTGGGTGGCCATTACGGTCAGAATGACGCTGCTTAGGCGGCTCCGACCTTCTCGGCGATGATGCCCTCGATGTACTTCACGACGCTCTGGAGCGGCACACGCGCCAGCACGTCTTCCAGGAAGGCCGTGACCAGCATCTTCTCGGCCAGTTCCTTGCGGATGCCACGTGAACGCAGGAAGAACAGCTGTTCTTCGTCGACGGGACCGGTGGTGCTGCCGTGGCTGCAGCGCACGTCGTTGGCGTTAATTTCCAGCTGAGGCACGCTGAAGTTGCGCGCCTCACTGGACAGCATCAGGGTGCGGTGCTTCTGGTAGGCGTCGGTCTTCTGGGCACCCAGATCCACCTTGATCATGCCGGAAAACACGCCGACGCTCTGACCGTCACCCACACCCTTGTACAGCAGGTCGCTGTGGGCGTTGGGGGCGGCGTGATGCTGCAGGGTGTAGTGGTCGAAGTGCTGGTCTTCATTGGCGAAGTACAGGGCCAGCATCTCGCTGTCGGAACCCTGGCCGCGCAGGTAGGACTGCATCTCGGTGCGCGAGAGCGTGCCGCCCATGGTCACCACCAGGCTGTTCAGCGTCGCGTCGCGCGCCACGTCGCCACGCTGGCGCTGGATGTGGGTCACACCCTTACCCCAGTTCTGGATGGACACGTAGCGCAGGCGTGCGCCCTGCTTGACCACCAGCTCAACCGCGCCGATGGCGTAGGTGTTAGGAAGTTCTTCACTGTCCTGCTCGTCAATAAAGGTGACCTGTGCGTTTTCCTCGGCCACCACCAGCGTGCGGGTGGCGGTGTAGGTGCCAGCTTCGCTCATAACGCGGAAGGAGCCCAGGGGCAACTCGACTTCCACGCCGCGCGGCACGTACACGAACGCGCCGTTGGTCCACAGGGCGGCAGCCAGGGCGCTGAACTTGCCCTCGCTGGGATCCGGGCTCTTGCTGGGTGTGGTGCCGGGCGCAGCGATGGTCGTGTCGTCCGGAACTTCAGCCGGAACCACCGAGTACAGGTGAGCCTGCACCAGGTCCGCGTGCTGCTCCACGGCTGTCTTCAGGTCAGTGAAAATGACGCCCTTTTCGCGCAGGTCGGCCGGCAGTTCGGTGCGGTAGACCACGTCAGGGCCGTCGAGCACCAGGAAGGCGCCCACGTCGGTGCCCTGCAGGCGCTTCTGCACGCTCTGGGGCAGGGCGGCGAGATCCAGCGCCACTCCGCGCTTGGGGTGAGGCTGCAGGGCGTCGAAGTCCACCTCGACCTGGGTGTACTTCCAGGCCTCGACCTGCTCGGTGGGCACAGAGAGGGTGTTGAACAGTTCCAGGCTTTCCTGGCGCTTGGTGGTCAGCCACTGGGGGCCGCCGGTCTGGGACAGTTGTTCGGTAAATTTGGTCATTGTTCCTCCAGCAAGGCGCGGACGCCACCAGGTGACATCCGCGTCCCGCCACGCCGCTTAGCCGACGCTGCCTTCCATTTCCAGTTCGATCAGACGGTTGAGCTCCACGGCGTATTCAAGCGGCAGTTCCTTGGCAATCGGCTCGATAAAGCCGCGCACGATCAGGCCGGCCGCCTGGTCCTCGCTCAGGCCGCGCGACTGCAGATACAGGATCTGCTCGTCGTTGATCTTGGAGACGGTGGCCTCGTGACCCACCCGCGCGTCTTTTTCCTCGATCTCGATGTACGGGTAGGTGTCGGTGCGGGCTTCCTCGTCCAGCAGCAGGGCGTCGCACTCCACGTTGGTCTTGGAGCCTTTGGCGCCTTCGTAGATCTTGACCAGACCGCGGTAGCTGCTGCGCCCCGAGTCCTTGGAGATGCTCTTGGAGACGATAGAACCGGAGGTGTGGGGCGCGAAGTGCACGATCTTGGCGCCGGCGTCCTGGTGCTGGCCGCGACCGGCCATGGCAATGCTCAGGACCTCGCCGCGCGCTCCTTCTTCCAGCAGGTAGCAGGCCGGGTACTTCATGGTGACCTTGCTGCCCAGGTTGCCGTCCACCCACTCCATCACGCCGTTGGCGTACACGGCGGCGCGCTGGGTGACCAGGTTGTAGACGTTATGGCTCCAGTTCTGGATGGTGCTGTAGCGGAAGCGCGCACCTTCCTTGACGATGATCTCGATCACGCCGGAGTGGAACGAGTCGGCGTTGTAGGCGGGCGCGGTGCAGCCCTCGATGTAGTGAGCCTGCGCGCCTTCATCGATGATGATCAGGGTGCGCTCGAACTGCCCGCTGCTCTCGGCGTTGATGCGGAAGTAGGTCTGGAGGGGAATGTCCACCTTGACGCCCTTGGGCACGTAAACGAAGCTGCCGCCCGACCACACGGCCGAGTTGACGGCCGCAAACTTGTTGTCCTCGGGCGGTACGACAGTCGCGAAGTACTCGCGGAACATCTCCGGGTACTGGCGCATGCCGTCCTCGATGCTCAGGAACACCACGCCCAGCTTCTCCCACTCCTCCTTGAGGTTGTGGTAGACCATCTCCGACTCGTACTGCGCGCCCACACCGGCCAGCGCGGCACGCTCGGCCTCGGGGATGCCCAGGCGCTCGAAGGTGTTCTTCACGTCTTCGGGCACATCGTCCCAGGAACGGGCGTTGAAGCCTTCGGGCTTGATGTAGTAGTAGATCTCGTCGAGGTTGAGGCCCGACAGGTCGGCGCCCCACTCGGGCATCGGCTTGGAGTTGAAGATGTCCAGGGCCTTGAGACGGAAGTCCAGCATCCACTGGGGCTCTTCCTTGGCCTTGGAGATCATTTCGACGACGTCACGCGAGAGGCCCTTGGGCGCCTTGATGGCGTAGCGCTCGGGGTTGCTCCACCCGTATTCGTACTCGTTGTTGATGGTGCTGGCTTCAGGATTAACGGTCATGTGAAGTCCTCCATTAGAGGTCGTACGTAAAGGTGAAGGGTTGCCCGCGCTCGCTGAGGTGACTGAGGATGGTCTCTGCTTCCCGCAGTTCGCTGCTCACATCGTCCGGCAGGAGGGCAGTGAGCTGCAGCAGGGTGCGGACGGTCTGGAGTCCTGTGGCGGCGGAGTGCCACTGCGTGTCCTGCGGTTCGTAGTCCGGGAGCTCCAGCTCCTCGGCCAGCCCGTTCTCGTCAACCAGGTCAGTGCCCACCAGTTCGGACAGAGGCGTGACCGCGTGTTGCCGGGCCAGGTCGTCGAGAAGATCAAGGTGCCCGAACAGTGCCCGGCCGTCCAGTTCGGCTGGTGCCTCGTCCCGGGTAGCGATAAAGAGCGCGGGCATAAGTTCAGGCGGTCGCCAGCTCCTTGACCCAGTCGTAACCCTGGGTGTCGAGCTTCTTGGCCAGTTCGGGGCCGCCGCTCTGGACGACCCGGCCCTGCACGATGATGTGAACCTTGTCCGGGACGATGTAATCGAGCAGGCGCTGGTAGTGGGTGATGATCAGGCCGCCGAGATTTTCGCCGCGCATGGAGTTCACGCCCCTGGCGACGATCTTCAGTGCGTCGACGTCAAGTCCGCTGTCGGTCTCGTCCATGATGATGTAGTTGGGGTCGAGCATCAGCATCTGCAGGATCTCGTTGCGCTTCTTCTCGCCGCCCGAGAAGCCCTCGTTGAGGTAACGCTCCACGATGCTCTCGTCCCACTCCAGCACCTTCAGGGCGCTTTGCAGCTTGCCGTAGAACTCGGTGAACGACACTTCCTGGCCTTCTTCCTTGCGGGCCTGCATCGCCAGACGCAGGAAGTTGGCGATGGTCACCCCGGGAATTTCGACCGGGTACTGGAAGGCCAGGAACAGACCCAGGCGGGCGCGCTCGTCGGGTTCCATCTCCAGGATATTCACGCCGTCTACCAGCACCTCGCCCTCGGTGACGGTGTACTCGGGGTCGCCCACGATGACCTTGGCCAGGGTGCTCTTGCCGTTGCCGTTGGGTCCCATGACGGCGTGCAGTTCGCCGCGGGGAACAGTCAGATTGATGCCGCGCAGGATGGGCTGATCACCCACGGACGCGTGCAGGTTACGGATTTCGAGCTGGTGAGGCTGATTGGTCATACGGTCTCCTTGGCCGGGAATCTTGTTAGGAATGATTCCTGATTTCCTGGCCATTTTACGCGTCTTCGGGTCTAAAGTCGAGTGTTTTAGTGTGGATTACAGACTGTGCTTTTGTCTGATTTATGAGGCGCCCCATGACCTTTTCACGCTTGCCACAGCGCTGCGTGTTAACCCCTTACAGGTGAGTCCCCTTGATCTGCTGCGCGCCGCCGGCCCTCTCCTGTGGGTGCTGCTGGCCTTATCTCTTTACGTGGTGTATCTCACGGTCATGCGGATCCTGGCCCTGCGGCGGCTGGGCCAGGATGCCGGCGCCCTGATCGAGCGGGCCCGCGCTATCACGGCCGAAAGTGGTCCGGCGGCGGCACTGGCAGAAGTCGACCGCGCCGCCCATCCGGCCCCTGCCGCGCAGGTGCTGCGGGCGGGGCTGCACCGCGCTGACCGGGGCCCGGACGCGGCGGTCTCGGCCATGCAGTCGGCCCTGCTGGCCGAGGACAGCCGACTGTACGCCGGCTTAAGTGCCCTGAGCACCGCCGCTCAGGTCGCACCGCTGCTGGGTCTGCTGGGCACCGTGATCGGGATGGTGCGCTCGTTTCTGGTCTTCAGCCAGACCAGTGCGCCTACCCCGGCCCAGCTGGCCACCGGCATCAGCGAGGCGCTGGTCAACACGGCGGCCGGGCTGGTCGTGGCCATCGTTGCCTATGTGGCCCGCAACGCCCTGCGTGCCCGTGCAGACCGGATTGCCACCCAGGCCGAACGGGTCCGTGAAGACCTGCCCGGCTGGCTGACTCCACGCCTGGGTGCCGCGCAGTTGGCCAGTCCAGTGGTCACCCTGCCTCCCCGTCCTGAAGTGTCCCTGAGCTTCGACGGGGCGCGCCGGTGAGACGCCGCTTCCGTGAGGGCGCAGACGAGGTGACCTTCGACTTTGCCCCGATGGTGGATATCGTGCTGCTGCTACTGATCTTCTTTTTCCTGACCAGCAGCCTGGGCGCGCGCAACAACGCGCTGCCGCTGGACCTGCCGCGCGCCAGCACCACCGTGCAGGAGACACCAGCGCTTCCGATTGTCAGCGTGGACCGTGCCGGCAAGGTTTTTCTGGACGGCAAGCCCACGACCCTGACCCGCCTGGGGGGGCAGCTCAAACCGCTGCTGGCCGCCTCTGACGGCATGGTGGGCCTGCGCGCCGATGAACGGGGCAACTATGGTGCCGTTGTCCGGGTGATGGACGAGATCAAGAAGGCCGGTGGAGAGCGCCTGGCGCTGGGCACCCGCAAGGCAGCAGGCAGCCCATGACCACCCTGCCGCGCCCGCCCGGGCCGTCATCCCCTGAGCAGCAGGACCGCTGGCGCGCCGCCGGGGTCACGACCGCGCTTCACGCGGCCCTGCTTCTGGGGCTGCTGCTGGCCCGCCCCACTGATCCCGAGCCCCGGCGCCTGACGCCGGCAGATGCCCGGCGGGCTCCGATGGAAGTGGTGACCCTGGTCCCTTCGCCTGAGCCCGCAGCCGTCCCGCCACGCCAGGAACAGCCTGCGCAGGCAGCTGCTCCCTTGCGGCCTCCGGCACGGCCGGCTCCGGTGAAACCGCCGCCTGTCAAACCGGCACCCACGAAACCGGCGACTGTCAGGGCTGCACCGGCCAAACCGCCGTCCGTCAAGCCTGTGACGGCCTCGCCTGCCCTTCCCCAGCCCACAGCCCTCAGGCCCGAGCCGGCTGCCCGTCTGGCGTCACCAGCGAGGTCCGTTCCCGCGCCTGCTGCAGAGGCTGGAGGCACGCCCCGGGCAGCGTCCGGCCCAGCTGAGGCGTCTGTGGCTCCTTCAGCTGGGGCTACTGGGTCCCCGTCCCAGTCATCCGCATCGGCACCTGCGGCTGCCGCAGGTACGGCTTCCCGCCCTGCGCCCGCTGCTGCCCCCACGCCGGATCCCACCGCCCCTGCCAACGAGCCCGCCGAGCTGGCCCCGGACACCACTGTGGCTCCGGGCACTGGAGACCTGGACCCTGTGGCGGAGGAAGCTGTGACCGAGGAAGCAGCCAGTCAGGCCGCACCGGCTGACAGTGAAGTGGCTCCGGCCGAGCCGGAGCCGGTTGCTGCCCTGCCGCGCCGGGAGCAGGTGGAAGCCGCTGTGCAAGCGCCTGCCGAGGCCGCGCCCGAGCCGGCGCGGGAAGCTGCTGCGGCCATTCCGGCGGCGCCTGCACGGTCACCCACTCCGGACGCTCCAGACAGTCCGGTTGCGGCCATTCCTGCGCGGCCAGTTACACCTGCACCAGCCAATGCTCCCGATGTGCCGACCACGCCGCGCGGCACCGTGGCCCCAGCACCAGATCCTGTCCCGGCCCAGCCTTCCCCTCCCGTTCCGGCCCGGCCACCGGTCACTGCGCCTGCCCCTCAACCCCGCCCAGAAACCCCCGTGGCGTCCACTCCTGCTCCGGCACCCCGTCCGGTGGTGCCGACCCGCCCAGCTGCCGGCGATGGAGCCTCCTCCGCTTCGGGCACCTCCGCGCCGGCCGCCCCCAGACCAGGATCATCTACGCAGGCAGCAGCCACGCCGGCACCAGTCACACCAGTGCCGGTCACACCAGCTCCAGTCGCCGCTTCGCCAGCCCCAGCCTCGCCCGCCGCCTCCAGACCTGTAGAGACAGCGCGCCGGACCCCAGACAGCGGTTCCGGGACTTCAGGCCCTCCAGAGACGGGCCGGGCAGCGGGGTCCGGCGCGGGCGGCGGCACCCCAGCAGCGGA
This sequence comes from Deinococcus malanensis, assembly GCF_014647655.1. Lineage (NCBI taxonomy): Bacteria > Thermotogati > Deinococcota > Deinococci > Deinococcales > Deinococcaceae > Deinococcus > Deinococcus malanensis. Next base: position 47,809 of record NZ_BMPP01000018.1, on the reverse strand, counting down.
GGCCCCGGCAGCCCGGGCGGGTGGCAGTGTTGGGTCTGCCGGAGCGGCGCCTTTCGGGTCTGGACCATCAGGATCCGCGCCATCCGGGTCTGGGCCTGCTGGAACAGGTCCTTCCGGAGCTGCGCCATCGGCGGGACCCGCGCCGTCCGGGTCTTCAGGGCCTGGGACCGGCTCCGGCGGGTCTGCACCTGCTGGTGGCGGCCCTGGCGCAGCCGGGGCTGGTCCGGGCAGCGGCAACGGCGCTGGCGGTCCCGGCGGCGGAGGAACCGGCAATGGGGGAGGAGGCAACGGTGAGGGTGCGCGCCCCGGAGCAGGGGGAGCAGGTGCCGCCGCCGGCCGTGAGGACCGGCCTCTGAGCTGCACGGTGGTGATCGACGTGCGCGGCTTAGGGAACTTCCAGCGGGCCCAGAGCAGCTTTGTGATGTCTGCCGGCGCACAGGTGTGGCCCGACCCGGAGCTGATCAAGGGTGTGAGTTCTGACCTGGTCATGGAAGGCAACCTGCACACCTACGTCACCTCCGAAGCCGGGCTGGCTCCGTTCAAGAACGTGACCCGGGTGAAAGCCAGCCGCGTGATTCCCTCCAAATTTGCGCCCAACTCGGACTATCTGGCTGATGTCGAACTTTCGGCTGCCGCTGCCCAGCAGTTCCGTGCGGCGGGTGAAGCCTGCCGCGTCGTCTACTTCAAGGATTGATTCCACTGCTTTTCTGGAGGTTCTTAGTGTACAAATCCATTCTGCTATCCCTGCCCCTGCTGCTCTCCGCGCCTGCCCTGGCGTGGGTGCCTCAGCTCGAACAGACCACGGCCCGCAACGTCATCAATGGGGCCTACGCCCGCCGTGATCCGGTCAACACCTTCCTGACCGTTGACCTGGGGGTCAAGGAAGGCCAGTTCGCTTCGGGCAAGGATGCGGTCAGGGTGTTTGATGGCGAAGCAGCGTGCGTGGCCGACTGGCTGGCCGCACCGCTAGACTTCAGCAAGGGCAGCCGTCCGGTGGCCGTGACGGTGAGCGGACAGGCCGATCAGCTGGCCTATCAGGCCACCGAGGCCCGCGACCGTTTCCGCAACCTCAGCGTGGCGGACGCACTGGGCGCCGAACTGTCGCGTGCACGTCTGCCGGATGGGCAGCTGCGTGTCGATGTCAGCGTGCGCGGCCTGCCCACGGAAAAAGCCCGCGCCGCCTATCTGGCACGCCTGAAGGGACCGGAGGGCAAGCTGATCGCGCCGGTCCGCAGCAGCTACGTCAACGATTTCAAGGAGGATGCCGGCAGGTGGAGCGGCACGCTGGTGTACTACTTCGAGCCGCTCAAGGCCGGAATGGGCGCCAGTGACAAGGTCGACCTGCTGCTGCGCACTGAGGCGGATACCAACTGCGCCTACAGCGTGATCCTGGACCTGGGCAGCTTCCAGTAATACGGACTCCGATTGAATCGTTCTTGCAAACGATTCAATCGGAGCGGAGCGAGTGGGAGAAAAACAGGTTCCGGGCGTGGAATTGACAAACCGGCGCTCTCCCGGTTTTTCAATGAAACAGCCGGAATCCGTATAAGGGCTCTGTGGCGGGCGGGCAGCGCACGGCACGTACAATGCCGGGCGTGCCCGCCTTTCCTCTTCTGGCCGTGGACATCGGCAACACCAGCACTGTGCTGGGGCTCGCGGACGAGTCCCTGACCCTGACCCACACCTGGCGCGTGCGCACCAACCGCGACATGCTGCCGGACGACCTGGCCCTGCAACTGCATGGACTGTTCGCCCTGTCCGGCGCACAGGCACCACACGCGGCGGTCCTGAGCAGCGTGGCGCCGCCGGTCGGAGAGAACTACGCTCTGGCCCTGCGGCGGCACTTCATGGTCGAAGCCTTTGAGGTCAGCGCGGACAACCTTCCGGACGTGCAGGTGGAACTCGACCAGCCGGGTGTGGTGGGCGCCGACCGTCTGTGCAACCTGTTCGGTGCCGAGAAGTACATGGACCACCACGAGTATGCCGTGGTGGTGGACTTCGGCACCAGCACCAACTTCGATGTGATCGGCAAGGGCCGCCGCTTTCTGGGCGGGGTGCTGGCCACCGGTGCGCAGGTCAGCGCCGACGCTCTGTTCTCCCGCGCGGCCAAGCTGCCGCGGATTACCCTGGCAGCGCCGCAGACCGCCATCGGCCGCAACACCGTTCATGCCCTGCAGTCGGGGCTGGTGTTCGGGTACGCCGACATGGTGGACGGTCTGCTGCGCCGCATCCGCGCCGAACTGCCCGGGGAGGCCGTAGCCATTGCCACCGGAGGCTTCGCCCGGACCATCGAGGGCATCTGCCAGGAAATCGACCAGTACGACGAGACCCTGACCCTGCGCGGTCTGGTTGAACTCTGGGCCAGTCGGTAGAAGCCAACGAAAACGCCCCGGCCAACTGCTGGCCGGGGCATTTTCGTTGGTCGCTGGGCTGCGGTATTTACGCGAAGAGCAGGATCAGTCTATGCAGGGCCCAGCCCAGGGCAATACACACCGGGATCGTGAAGATCCACGCCTGAACGATGCGGCCGGCAACCTGCCATTTGACTTTGCGGAACCCCTTGGTGGTGCCCACGCCCATGATGCTGCTGCTGATGGTGTGGGTGGTGCTGACCGGAATGCCCAGCTGCGTTGCAGCGGTAATGACGGCAGCGGCGCTGGCCTCGGCCACGAAGCCGTCGACCGGCTTGAGGTCCACGACCTTGAAGCCCATGGTCTTGATGATGCGCCAGCCCCCCATGGCAGTGCCCAGGCCCATGGCAATCGCAGCAGACAGAATCACCCACAGCGGCACCACTTCAACCTGGGTGCCTAGATAGGCACTGAGGGCGAAGGTCATGATTCCCATGGCCTTCTGGGCGTCGTTGCCGCCGTGCGAGAAGGCCATGAAGGCCGCCGAGCCGATCTGCAGCCAGCGGAAGCTGCGGGTCACGGTGCGCGGCTTCATCCAGCGCAGCACCAGCCAGGACAGCAGGGCCATCAGTACAATCGGCACGATAAAGCCCAGGGCTGGGCTGGTCACCAGACCAATCAGGGTCTTGCGCACGCCCTTGGGCACAATGATGCCCCAGCCGCCAGCCGCCACACCTGCACCCACCAGACTGAAGATCAGCGCGTGGCTGCTGCTGCTGGGCAGCCCCTTCCACCAGGTGAACAGGTTCCAGATGATCGCGCTGAGCAGTGCCGCGCCGGTGAGCTCCAGCGTGGCGAAGTCCTGCGGCACGATGTCGGTGGCGATGGTCTTGGCGACGGCGGTGCCCGACAAGGCCCCCACCACGTTCAGGATGGAGGCCATCGCGATGGCCTGGGCAGGGGTCAGTACCCTGGTGGCAACCGAGGTGGCGATGGCGTTGGCGGTGTCGTGAAAGCCGTTGATGAAGTCAAAAGCCAGGGCCAGGGCCAGAATGATGATCAGGCCGATCAGGGCAGGTTCCATGTGAGTCAGCCTGCCTTCACGCGTTCTTGAGCAGGATGCTCTCGACGGTCTTTGCCACGCGCTGGGCCTGGTCCGACGCGTCTTCGATCAGATCCACGATCTCGCCGCCGCGCATGGCGCGGATCATGCCATGGACGTCGTTGACACCCTGGTACAGGGTACGCTGCACTTCGTCGCTGATGGTGTCGCCCTCGTCTTCGAGCTTGCGGATCTCGACGGCAATTCTGGCCAGATCCGGCCCCCTGCGGGTGTCCTCGATCATGGGCATGCCCTCGGCCAGCAGCGCGCACTGGCGCTCGACCACACGGGCAAGCTGCGCCATCTGTGGCAGGGGGGCCTGCACGCCGTACAGGCTGAGCTTACGGGCGGCGTCCTCCATGTCGTCGACCAGATCGTCCAGTTCGTCGTTCAGGGCAATGATGTCCTCGCGGTCGAACGGCACGATGAACGACTCGGCCAGCAGGTTAGTGATCTCGCGGCTCAGGCGGTCCCCTTCGTGTTCCAGGTCACGGACGCGCTGCACCTTGCGCTCCACATCGGTGTAGTTCTCCAGCAGGTCCACGAGCGCCTGGGCAGTCAGGTGAGCGTTGCGGGCAGACTCCGCAAACTTGGCGCTGAACTTCGGGTTGTGGGGCATGAATTTTGACAGAACCATGATAATCCTCCTGATTGTCTGCCCTAATGTCATGAAAATGTCAGGACACTGAGACAAAGGAAAGGGGAGGCCCCAGATGAACCTCCCGCAACTCTGTGTCAGTGTAAGGTTTCCCGGCCCTGTCGTGCCCTCAGCTGGCTCTGGCGTCCGGCGCTGCAGGCGCACTGATCTGCACACGGTTGAACGCTCCAGATGTGACGTCGTTCAGCGCCTGTTCGGCGTGCCCCAGCGTGGTTTCGGGGGTGTCCTGCACGTCGGTGAGTCCCACGCTGATGCTGGGATTCACGCCCTCGATGGGCCGTGAGGCCACCCGTAGCCGCAGCCGCTCACAGGCAGCCCGCCCCGCCCGCGCATCCGGCACGCGCAGCAGCAGGATAAACTGCCGGCCCGAGAGACGGCCGACCAGATCATCGTCGCGCAGGCATTCCACCAGGGTCCGCGCCACGTGGGCCGTGAGCCGCTCCATAAAAGCCTCGCCCCGCTCGGCCTCCAGGCGCTGGGCATGGTCGATGCGCACCACGGCCACCGACACGCCGCCTGGGCGTGCTGCGAGCTGACGCAGGCAGCGTTCCACGGTGCTGCGGTCCGGCAGTCCGGTCAGGGGATCACGCGGCCCGCTCTCCAGGTCTGTCCAGGCTCCGCGTCTCGTCTGACGCCGGATGACTTCTTGCACCGAGCGCTGGGCGGTCAGCAGCAGCCCACAGGCCAGAAGGACCTGAAGCAGCAGGGCGGCTCCGGCGTCTGCTCCACGCGCCAGGGCACCCCCGGACAGTCCCAGGAGCACCAGCAGCGCCATGTTTGTCAGCCACCGGGCTTCCGTGGGTGACAGCCGCCAGGTGTGCGAGACCAGGAGCGCCGGAACCCACAGCAGGACCGGAGCCAGTGCCTCGACCTGAGACCCGGCCGGCAGGCCGGCCACCACAAAAGCCGCCTTGAACAGCACGTAGCTCCAGGCTCCCAGCATGGCCATGCGGCCCGCGAGAATCACGGGGAGTGGAAGGTAGCCCGCAGCTGCCAGGTTCATGGTGGCCAGCAGGCCCAGCAGCGCCGGTAACGCCACCCGGTCAAAGGCCGCCAGCTGCGGATGGGCCGGCCACAGCAGCAGAGCCAGACCGGCCAGCACAACCAGGGGCAGCTCCAGACGGCTGGTGGCCGGGATCGGGGGGCGCAGCCGGCCCTGCCTGGGGTGCAGGCTTTCCAGAGACAGGGCAGTGGCGTTGTGCATACCGCTTCAGCGAACTACACCTGGCGTCACGCGATCCTGACAGCTTCCCCGGCTAAATGGACACTCAATGGTTCAGTCCGGAGCCGCGACCCCTACCCCGGCGGCCTCCAGCGCTGCTCGCAGGGCCTGGGCCAGCGTGGCGGCTTCTGCACCATCTCCGTGCAGACACAGCGTCTGCGCGGGCACACTGATCACTTCGCCGCTGACCGCCACCGTCTGGCCCTGTAGCGCCAGAGCGACCCCCTGCGCTACCGCAGCCTCCTGCTCGAGCAGTGCTCCTGCCTGTCCGCGAGGCCACAGGCTGCCGTCCGGCGCATACCCCCGGTCGGCAAAGCCTTCTCCGATGGGCCTGAGTCCGGCCAGACGGGCTTCGAGAAGCATCACGCTGTGCTGTCCGGCCAGACCGTAATACAGGGGCACACCGCTGTCAGCGGCCGCACGGGCGATGGCAGCGGCCAGGACCGCGTCCTTGACGGCCATGTTGTAGAGCATGCCGTGCGGTTTGACATGGGCAAGCCGCACGCCCTGCCGCGCAGCTACGGCTTTGAGGGCCTCGATCTGCTCGCGCACGAAGGCCGTGACTTCGGCCGGCGGGAAATGCAGTTCTCGGCGCCCGAAGCCCTCGCGGTCAGGAAAGCCCGGATGCGCACCGGCGGCCACCCCGTGGTGTGCCGCAAGACGCAGGCTTTCACGCATGTTCTCCCGGTCTCCGGCGTGCCCGCCGCACGCAATATTCGCGCTGGTCACAAAGGGCATGATGGCCGCCTCGTGCTCGCTTCCCTCTCCCAGATCGGCATTCAGATCTATGCGACGTTCCGTCATGGCCTGTTGTACCACCAGCGCAGGGCGTCCTCGGCCAGACGCAGCGCCTGCTCCTGGTCACGGAGCGCGGTCCTGGCCTGCACGGTGTCCACCAGTCTGAAGTGCAGCCGGTCGCCGGGCCGCAGCTGGCCCAGGCGTGGCAGATCTGCCCTGGCCACGACCAGCGGCGTCGGGTAGCCGCCGTGGGTGCCGGCGTCGGGCAACAGCACGATCGGCCGTCCATCCGGCGGCAGCTGCACCGCACCTGGCACATTCGGCAGGCTCACCCGGCCGGGATCATGTGGGGCGCTGAACGTCTGGGTCAGGCGCGCACCCATCCGGTCCACCTGCGAACTGACCGTCAGCTCTGTCTCCACCAGGGATCTCAGCAGCTCAGGGCTGGCTTCTGCCGTCGCCAGAACCCGCAGGGTCTGCTGCGGCCCCACCGGCGTGTACAGGTCCGGCGACACCCAGGCCCGCGGCGGAACTGCTGGTGGCACGGCCCCAGCCAGGGTCAGCCGGTCACCGCGCTGCAGGGCCCGTCCTCCGAGCCCGCCGAAACCACTGCGCAGGTCGGTGGACCGGCTGCCAAAGGCTTCGTCGCCCGCCAGCCCGCCCCGCACCGCCAGAACGGCCCGCAGTCCACGTGAAGTGCCTCCCACGCTCAGCGTCTGTCCGGCGCCCACCCAGACTGCTTGCCATAATGGCAGCGGGGCACCGTCCAGGCTGGCTTCAAAAGGCGCTCCACACAGGGCTACCAGGGCGTCGGTGTGAAAGCGGAGGGTGGGACCCTGCAGGGTCACTTCCAGCGCCGCCACGTCCGGCGGGTTGCCCACCAGAGCCTGGGCCAGCCGCAGGGCCACCGGGTCAGCGGCCCCACCGGCAGGGACTCCCAGGGCACGCGCCTGCCGACCCGTGTCCTGAAGGGTGCTCTGCAGCCCTGGCTGAAGCACCTCGATCACGGAACCACCGGCTGAAAGCGCACGCGGTCTCCGGGCTGCCACAGCAGAGGCTCAGGACGGCTGAGATCAAACAGGGGTGCGTCTGTGTGGCCAATCAGCCGCCAGCCGCCCGGCGTCTCCCGTGGGTACACTCCCGCCCAGGGCCCGCCCAGTGCCACGCTTCCAGCCGGAACCCGCTCACGCGGTGTAGTCAGGCGCGGCATCTGAAACGTGGGCGGCAGACCCGTCAGGAAGGCAAACCCCGGAGTAAATCCCAGAAACGCGACCTCCAGAGGAAGGTTACACAGGGCTTCGATGAAGGCCGGCGTGCTCAGCTCCACATGTGCCGCGCACCACCCCAGATCCTGCCCATTGAAAACCACCGGGATGATGACTTCGCGGCCGGTTGTGCCATCTTCCTCATCCAGGAGGCTCAGCTGGGTGCGCAGGCCCGCCTCGAGCTCAACGGGATCCACCTGCAGGGAATCGAACAGCACGGTCAGCACGTTCAGGGCTGGCACGGTCTCACGTACGCCCGACAGGGGAGAGGCGAGCAGGCTGGCCCTCAGCGCCTGGGCGCGGCGGGAATGCACCACCAGGGCCGCGTCGCCCAGTACCTCGAAGCGCGGCGTGTCCGCATTCAGGCCGTGTGTCACGCGTGCATCATTTCATGTTGTGGCGCAGGGCAGGTACGCTGGGCTCATGGCGTCCGGTGAGAGACATTTCCGTGTGGTGGCTGTCCAGCCCAAGTGGCATGCCCAGGACTTCACCAGCGCCGCGGCATTTCGCCGCTGGATGCGAACTCAGCTGGAGCAGGCCCGCCCCCACCTGAGCGCAGACCGGCCGACCCTGGTGGTCCTGACCGAACTCAATGGTCTTCCCCTGGTGTTGCGTGGGGCTCCCTGGGCGCCGCGACTCAGTACCTTCGAGCGGGCCGCCGCCGCGCTGTTTCTGGCCCGTCTGGCGTCGGCCCTGCCGCTGATGCTGCGCGAACGGATCAGTCCGGTGCGTGCCCTGCAGCTTGCAGGCAGCGAGCCCAATACCCGCCTGTACCTGCACACCTGCCGGGACCTGGCCCGTGAATACGGAGTCTATCTCTGCTGCGGCAGCACGCCCATGCCCCGATATGTGCGCCATGGCCGGCATCTGAAGCGTGAGCCCGGCGTGCTGACCAACCAGACGGTGTTGCTCGGGCCTCAGGGCAACCTGATTGGGGCGACTGACAAGGTGCATCTCACGCCCGCCGAGGAACGGGCGGGAGGGGACCTGACCCCTGGCCGCCTGGATGAACTGCGGGTGTTTCCGACGCCGGTCGGGGACCTGGGTGTGGCGATCAGCCTGGATGCTTTCCGTGGGGACGTGATCGGGCGCCTGGAAGCCCAGGGCTGCACGGTACTGCTGCAGCCCGATGCCAACGGTGCTCCATGGACGTCTCTGGAGGGGTTGCCGCCTGATCCCCAGCAGGTCCGTGACCAGCCCGTAGCCTGGCTGGAAAGCAGCTGGACAGCCACCACTGGCGGCCGGAGCATCCGCTACGCCGTCAATCCGATGGTCGTCGGCAACCTGCTGGACCTGACCTTTGATGGCCAGAGTGCCATCACTGGCCGCCCCGAGGATGCTCCCGAACCCCTCAGCTACGTGATGACTCCGCCCCGTCAGGGCTTTCTCGCGCTGGCCCCCTGGGTGGAGGAGGGCCCTGCTGAGCAGTTGCGGCAGAGCGGTCTTGACCTTGCGGCTCACAGTGGCCATCCGCGCGAGAACACTTACCGCACAGACGTGCTCTTCGCGGACCTGAGCCTGCCGGCCAGCACGTGTCCTGCGCCAGCCCGTACCCCTCACGAAGAGGCATTAGAGGCAGTGCTGCACGGACATATCAAAGCGTCCCGGCGGTATGAAAGCTGGGCGGCACTGGGCGCCGGGGTGCTGGCCCTGCTTGCGTTGATCCGCCGGATGCGTTGACAACTTCCAACCTCCCCCCTATACTTCCCCTCGCGCTCAGGACAGCACCTGAGACGCACCCACCGCAAGGGGGGTTGGCCGAGTGGTTGAAGGCAGCAGTCTTGAAAACTGCAGTAGGGCAACCTACCGGGGGTTCGAATCCCTCACCCCTCGCCATAAATACCCAGGTTGGAGAGGTGGGTGAGTGGTTGAAACCGCACCCCTGCTAAGGGTGTATACCGCAAGGTATCGAGGGTTCGAATCCCTCCCTCTTCGCCAAAACTTATCAGGATGTGCCCGTAGCTCAGCTGGATAGAGCGTCTGACTACGGATCAGAAGGCCAGGGGTTCGAATCCCTTCGGGCACACCACAGAAAACTCCCTCCTAGAGGGAGTTTTTTCTTTACGACTCCGGGGCCAGGGGAAAGGCGTGACTTGTTTGTGCCTTACGAAGCCAGAGCCTAGGTTTGCCAGCTCTAATCCCTTCTCTGAGTGCATCACTTCGTTTTCCAAGGGGCCTGACCTCTCTGAGGCATTGACTGGTGTTTGTATCTGCTGAAGCCTACTAGGTGCAACTGCTGACTTGAACCCGCGTCTGCTGGGGTCAGTTCTGGACAGTTCCAAGGCAAAACCTCTGCTGAAGTGTCGGGATGTTCACGCCGTCAAAGTACCCGTCCATCTTCGCAAAACCAGCAATGGCCTGCTCTATCCACTCCCGTCTCACTGCTCCATCGCTCAGCAGGTACTCTTCCGTGATCAACGCTGGAGCGACCCCTAAGGCGAAAAGGATGGCCGCGATGGCCACACCCGTCCGGTCCTTGCCTGAGGTGCAGTGGAGCAAGAGCGGGAGCTCGGTCTCCGGAGCAGCGGCCGTATGAACCACTTTGCCCAGCCACCGGCGCACCTTTGGATGCTGCGTGTCGTAGTTCTCAACGCCGTCATCAGCCGGAAGATGAATCTGCTGAGCTCCAAACAGCCACGTGGGACGATCTGGTCCCCGCCTGAGATTCATCACAGTCGCCGGCTCCCTGATGGATGTCGCATCCGTGACGTGATCGAGCTTGCCGCCACGGAGAAGACGCCCGTGATGGAGGAGCGGCTGTCCTGTGATCAGATTCAGCCACTCGCCAACATCTCGGAAGTTCACGCACCCAGCGGTGTAGTCCAGACTCATGCACCCGCACGGTACCGGGTTGGCGATCTGGACGCATGGGCCATTTCGCTTGCGCGCGCCTCGACCCTCAGATTTCTAAGAGCCAGGGTCAGGTAGGACGGTGGTGTTGGGCGGGCCTACCCTGGTCATCTTTCCAGACAGCCCATCCGTTCTGGGCTTTGCCTGAAATATCGACTGCGGCCGTGCTAGGGCTGGCATATTCCTTGTCTTCGAGGTATTCCAGGTATTCTTCGCTCTTCTCGGTAAGGTGCCCTGCGGCAATCATCGCCAGCCGCCGCTTCCCGGCTCCTAGCCCACTACTATCACCTGAGACTCGGTTCAGGGCAGTACTACCTGCTTTCACCGTCCACGTCCTAGCGGTGGGGTTATAGATTGCATGGGCTACTGCACCAAGGATCTTGTAGGTAAACAGGATGCCTTCGGAAGGCTGGATAATTGATCTCTTTCCCAACAGTACATCTCGTTCAGTCTCGGTGATTCGGTTCATCTCGGCTGCGGCGGTCGCGGCCAGCTCGAAGGTTTGAATACCGAACTGTTCCATGACTGCTTGCACAATTGCAGTCTTTTCCCTACGAATGCGCGCCTCATCCAGTCTTTGTTGCTGACGACGCTTGATGTCTTGCACAGCATTTGCAAATGCATCAGCCTTCCAAGTATCAACATTCAGCAATGCGGCAAGATCGTCCGTAAAGGTCTGACCCTCCTGACCCAGTTCAAGCTTGAGGGTCGCGCGCTCCTCCCACTTCCCAGGTAAGTGTTCGTCAATGACGATCCATACGCGACCATTGGTGACTATTGCCCAGCGAGTTCCCTCGTTTACTGCGTAGGTGGCTGCTTGCTGGAATTGCGTGGCTCCTAGCGTGACATTCATTCCCTTGAGTTCGAGGGCGAACTTGCCTTTCTCAGTACGAACCAAAAAGTCCGAACGGTTGCCCGTAGCGTTGGTTTCCTCAGGGACGACCTCGGCGGGGTTCCATATGTCAAACCCGGCAGCGTGCAGGAGCCGCAGGACAATAGCCTGTCTGACCACCGCCTCGCCAGGATTTGGTGTATGGGCTAACCATGTCTGGATGGCACTTACAGCTTCCCTAATACGTTCCTGCGCGTTGGGCATGTGCTGTCGAGTGTACCAATTGGACTTCTACCAGGACTTCGACACGGGCGAAGTAAGACTTTGATTGTTTCTATTGTTTAGGTGGGGATGTCACCTAGAGGCTGCCAAGAACGGGTGTAAAGTTCTGGGACGTCACTCTGGGTGGAGTGAGGATGGCCCGATTCTAATCGTTCCTACGGGCTCTACTCTCACGCCTTGTGTCAACCTAGAGGTATGGGATTAGCTACCTCAGGCGCACACCTCGTAAACAAACGCCTGGCATTGCCCCTTGGAACAAGTTATTTGGTACTAAGTGAAAACGATACGCGTGGGGTCCTCTTCCTTCTCTCAAACGACGGGTGGGCAAAAGCATGGGAGCTTGGTCGGGAGTGCAATTTATGGGTTCACTTCACTCTAGGACTAGGACAAGGCATCGAGTACGTAATTACCCTTGAGGAGAAGGGTGCGAACTTCCAAGGAGGACAGAGTGGCAGCGGTGCCGTCATCTCTTCCGGGAACTTCCTTGCTCAAGTACTTCTTGAGCTGGACCGCTACTAACCTTGGGGAATGAGGCCATCTTTGAGTTCATCGAGGTTTTCCACCACCGTCAGCGTTGCGCACTTGGTTACTTGACTCCCTTGACGTTCGAACGCCAACTACAGCTGCTTAACTTCAGCTACGCAATACCGGGTCAAGGCCAAGGTGGCAGCTGGCCCTCAGGGAGAGAAGCCTGGAGGGCGCGTTTGACCGCCTGCATGCTGTAGCCCAGCGACAAGCCCGCGAAAGGAAACATCAGGGTCGTGCCGAGCCCTTGAAAGGCGCCTTCGATAGCGCGGCGGTACTCCACACCCCCCAAGCCCACCACTGTGTTGACCTGGTGGAGGTGCAGGAGGCGGACTTGGCTCTGCAACTCCGCGACCGAGATAGGCCGCGTGGCGGCTTTCTTGAACGTTACTTCGTACTGTTCGGGGAGCAGCTGCTTAGGCTGGAGAAACCCGTATTTGGCGCTCAAAATCACCCACTGATCTCCGAAGCGCTCCGCATACTGCCGGTGCAGCACAAACGGCGGTCCCGTATAGGCGTCCTGGGCTTGAACCGCGCCAGCGTCCGGCTGCTTGGCCCAGATCTTGCTCGCTCCACACGGCACAATCACCAGGATTCCCGACATGCCCCATCATGCCAAACCGCCAGTCAGCCCACCTCCAACCTCGTCTGAGAGAATGGGTCCATGAGCGAAGCTGGGGATGCCCTCCGCAAACGGGTGCTCTTCGAAGCCTGGATGGCGGAGCATCAGCCCTTCAGCGTCCAGTTCGCGCAGAAAGGCGAGGCCATTGACCGCCGCACCGTGCTGGCCCGCCTGACCACCCTGGCCGGCCGGCAGAGGGCTCCTGAATACGTCTATGTCTTAAGTGAACGTCGGCCCGAAGAAATCACTCCCGCCTACGTGGGGAAGGCGCGTTCCCCGGTCACCCGGTGGACCCAGCACCTAGCTGGCCTCACTAAGGGCGAAGGCAGCTACGCCCGCTGGCGCCAGCGGTTCTTGCGCGAAGGCCATGAGACGGTTCGGTTTGACCTCGACCTTCTGTTGGTGGGGGAGACTCAAGTGCAGTTCCCTCCGCTCCCAGGATTCCCGACGACGATCGGGGCCGTAGAGTATCAACTCGTCGGTCTGGCGGCGGGCGCGTATCCGCTGCGGCTGCTGAACCATGAGGGCCAAGCCCGATGACGGTCCTGCAAGCTTGGTTGGACGCTTTTCCTGGTGCCCGATTCGCTCCACTGTTCGAAACGAATGACGATCTCCAGGTGCAAACGCATCAACGCGGAAAAGCAGGGGACCGCCGGATCCTGACCCGCTCCGTCCTGTTCGAGACCGCCATGATCGAACTCATCGAGGAAGGTCTCGCCCAGGAGCAGTGGACGGGCCTGGTTTACTTGATGGGCTTCGGGCCACAGCATGACTTCAGCCCGCTCTACGTGGGGAAGGCAGAGCGGCGAGGAAAAATACATGCCGTGAGCAAGAACATCGCGAACATCCGTCGCAACCCGGACAAGTTCGCCCGCTGGGGCTACGGGCTGGACTACCACTTGGGTGACCTCAGTCACGCGATGTTTGGCTTCTCTGCCTATCGCGGCCCAACGGGCAAGTACCGCCGCTGGGCACAGACGCTCTTCGCCGTCACGGATCCGCCGACCCTGCACCGTCCGGTCAGCATGCTGCTGTTGCCCTGGTTTGAGGGCAGCCGTGGGCCGAGCGGTTTCCAAGGGTCGGTGGCGTCCGCAGAGAAAGAGGTGATCGCCCTGGCCTCCGCTCTTCACAGCGAATGGCTGCTGAATGTCGATGGACGGTGATCAGCTGCTTCGGTCCTCTGAGGGGCGGCGCTGTTAGGCCTCGTTGGTTCAAGGTGGGCTGACAAGAGCCGACACACCTAACTGTTAGTCCCATAGACGGGTTTCTTGCCCCTGTTCCATAGGTGCATGACAACGGGGACAAGGGCCCCCGACAGTCCAAATTTCCCAGCGGTGCTTTTTGGAGCGAGGGCAATTGGGTTCTCGGTCGACACGACCGAACTGACCGATGACCACGTCCCGCAGCTTTTTGCAGTCCATACACGAGATCGTGGTGGTCGTGGCCGCCATCCCGTAGTCCTGGCCCCCAGAAACTTCAGCCTTGTACTGACAGGAGGGACACGTAAAGAGGTAGAGGGAGCCCACGTTAAGCCTGTAACTCGCTGGGCCACTCCCAGTGATGGGGAATGATCTGGATGTTACTCAGTTCTGCCAGACTGCTGATCGTCACGGGCTTGATGGCTACGAATGGGTTGTAGCCGTTCCACATACCCGAGTAAGGGAAGACGAACTCATGAGGGGCGACGTACTGGCCATCTCGGGAGATCAGGAAGCATAACGGCCAGTCCGGTCGATACTCGAGTTGCCATTGATGCTCCGGGTTCAGCTCCGGCGTCAGGCCGAGGGCTTCGGCGGGCGTGCATTCCACCCAGAAGGCGTCCGGCCGAGTCTGGGGATTGATCTGCTCACATGAAGGCCAAGACGCACGAATGAACATGATGCCTAGCATCGTGGCGTACCCTCCAAATGTTCTCAACGTTCCCCCGCTGGGGGCATTCCAATTCGGGACCATTCCCCTTCCTCAATACCGCGGCACGTTTCTGGCCTCGGCCATATGGTTGGCCAGGCCAATCACTTGTTCGGCCAAGGCTGCGGGAGCGAGCGGGAACCCGAAGCGAGCCAGAACATCCCGGCGTAACACTGGACCCGTCAACGGTTGCTGGTCATACACCCCATAGGTTTGCTCGAGGGCCGTGAGCGCCCCGTGTAAGCGAGTTGAGTCCGGTAGACGCGCCCGCTTGATGTGTTGGTTGTGGACCGGATCGCTAGGGACCAGGTTCCACAGGTCGTTGATGGGATGGGCGGCCAGGGGAATGAGGTGGTCGAGGTCAAAGTTGCTGGGGGTCAGCAGCTTGTGGGTCCAGGGGCAGTGGAAGACGGCACCTTCCAGCATCAACAGCTGTACTTGATGGCGCTCCCAGGTCAGCGGAATCCGGGCAGCGGGCGTGGCGGTCAGCAGCGTAAACACCTGCCCCCGGGACACGGGCACATGCTGGGTGACCCGTTCCACGTACAAGCTCCACTCGTGCAGACACAGGGCTTCTACCCACAGCGACAAATCATTAAAGGTCTGCCACAGGGCCGCAGAGACCACAAAGGCGGGCTCGGCAGGGCGCGTGCCTGCAAGAAGATGGCCGCTCAGAGCTTGGGCTGGGGCAGGCATCCCGAACAACTTGTGGCTGCCGCCCCCGCCGGCATATTTGACGGGTTGCCGGACCGCCTGAGCGATAGCCGCGACAGTAGCCTCGGTGAGCCGTTGCAAAGGCTCGGGAAGGGTGCCACGACCCACTTGAAACGCGGCGAGCAGCAGCGCTCCGTCCGCGGGCTCACTGCGGGTGCCAGTCCACGCTTCCCAGGCCCCCCGCAGAGACGTGAGCGCGTCTCGGAAACTGAGATCCTGCCCAATCCCGGTCGCGCGTTGGGCCCGTGGGCCCTGGTAGACCGGCGTGTCGCCCACAAAGGCCCAGTACGAGACCAGCCACCGCTCGGCGATGAGGCGAAGGGGAACAATGACGTCCTGCTCAGTCGGCACAGGATGCAGGAGTGCCAGATCATTGATGGCCCTCACCAGCGCGAATTTGTACGAGTTGGATTTGGCTTCATGGCGCAGCAGCGTGGCGAGGAGAGTGCGACCGTCAGCCATGGGTCCACCGCCAAGAGGAAGCGGCGGCGTCCACGATCAAGCTGCTGGCGACCGCTTTGCCGCCGCAGGAGCTCCATGCGTTGAACAAGACAGGCTTCCTCAGGCCCGGCCTGAAGGTTGATTCCGGTGATACAGAGTGCTGGAATCACACGCTGAGCACTCCGCAAAGAACTCGGATCCCGCTTTGCGAAGTTTGGCTTTCGCCTGACACGTGGGGCAGGTCAGTTGGATTCGCGTGTTGCCGTCGCAGTCGAGGCACTTGATGTAGTACCCGTATTTTCCGTAGGCCACCTCCACGTTAGAACTCTGACAATGCCGGCACGTGACAGCCGATGGACCTGATGCCGTGGCCATTGGCGCAGGAGGTACAGACACCGGCGCAGAAGGAGGCGGAGGTTCAACGCTCACCGACAGAGCTGGAGAGGCTCCCGGTGGAGGAGTCGCATATCTCCCATAGGTGGCTGTTGGAGCAGAAAGGGTGCTCCCCGCGGGCGCTGAAGCGGTTGGATCCCCCTCCTGGACACGGGGCGTATGCCTGGCCCGAAGAAACGCACTGACCCGAGCAAGCTCCTCTGGCGTGATCGTGACTCCCCAAGTATTCGAACGAGGATCTTTGCTCAACGGGTGGGCTAGCTGGATGTGATCTGCGATGAGCTGCCGCACCCGGTCAGGCACCTGATCAGCCTTGCGCACATCCGGTAGCTTCCCTTTGTGCTGCACGACGCCCTGATCACTAATAGCCACGACCACATCAATGACAAACGCCCGGAACGTCTTTTGCTTCAGTCCGAAGAGGGCTTTGCCCAGCAGATCCTCCTTGTGAGCATCTAGAAAGGAGCGCAGGAAATCTGCTTGCCGCTTGGCCTGCAGAACAGGGGAGGGCATGCCAGCCCAGCGCCCATTCCACTGACGGGCCCACTCTTCTCGCTCATTAATGCGTACGGCGCTGGTCACGCTCTTGCTCTCAACGATGATCGCGCCGCTGCGGTGCAGAACGAGATGGTCGATCTGTGCTGCTTCCTGTCCTCTCTCAAAGCGCAGATTGTGGAAGACGTGGACGTCGGGATCACTGCCATAAGCCCGCCGCAGGTAAAAGGCCATCTGCTTCTCCGCTTCATCTCCGGCGCGTTGAAACCGGTCACTGGTCGGGGGTGCCTGATGGTCTTTGACAATCATGGATAGGCTCAGCATAGCGTTCTGGATGTAACTTCAAAGGCTAACTCGGCCCGCCTGTGAAACCGGAGCTGCTTGAAGAGTAGGGGCCTGCACAAGGGCCATTTACGCGGCCCAGGCCACCATAAGGATGTGGTGCCCCAGCCTCCAGAAGCACAAGCAAATGTGGCGCTCACTCGATATATGGCGAAGGTGTTTTCTAGACGCTCTAGCTCAGTGTTGCTTCTGCCTGTTTCAGGGTCTGGACAAGCGCACTGATCGAAGCCTCTTTCGTTTTCCCTCTCGGCCTGGGGCTGGCACAGGTCATCAAGTGTCGCTCTCCTATAAGAGGCCTGATTTGCTCCGCCACAGAGGACGCGGATGTCCCTGTGGCGATGACGACTTGAACGTTCGGGAGCAGCTTCATCAGCTCCCCCAGTTCCTTCAGGCCAGCAGCCACCTCATTTCCCGTTGGCTTTTCAGAGGGTGTGCGCCAGGGAACGAGGTTCCAGAGAACGAAGGACATGCGGCCAATCAACAATGAATGCACGGCCTTGTTCACCGCTTGAGCGGTGGAGTCGTGGTTCTCCATGGAAACGAAGCCACTTCCCGAGTGTGGCAGGGCATGGGGGCTGGGGCTGGTTAAGAGCAAGAGGATTTTTGCCGAGACTCCCCCGTCCTCGGGATCAAAGTCGGGCACGTTGTCATGTCCATGCTCCTGCCTGAGCCGCTGTACGTAGTGGGTCAACGGCAGGGCATATGCTTTCTCCAGCCGTCCCCGCTTTCGCGGCCACTGCCCTTCCGTTTCGTAGGACACGCTCCGATCTTATCGGAATATCGTTGTTGAGCTGATGTTCTCGATGACTTGACGGGTCCTCCAACCCTGCGAAGCTCGTGCGGATGGTCTCGCTGCCCTGGAATCGGAGCTGGCTGGTGGTGATTCCACAGGCCACTCTGGAGCAGGAACGTCTGGGCCCGCAGTTGCAGCTGGTCCTATTTGGCGTGGCCAGGGCCACGTCAGGAGGCTCACCTGCCGTTTCTGACGGCTCGGGAGACCTAGGCACCCGTCATGTGGTTCAACAGTGCAACCTCTGTTGAAGGCCAGTCAGGCCCGCAGTGTCGGGGGGCCTCCAATGAACCAAGGCGTTTCCTCTGCGCCTAACCTCTACCATCATGGCAATGGAGTTCACGCCTGAACAGCAGAGGATCGTCGACCACGGAGACGGCCATGCCCTGGTCTTTGCGGTAGCAGGCAGTGGCAAAACCACCACCTTGGTGGGCCGCATCCGGCAGCTCGTACGGAAGCAGGAAGTGCGGCCGGTACGGATTCTCGCCACCACCTTTACCCGTGAGGCGCGGCGCAGTTTGGAAGAAAAGCTCGCCCAGTATCCAGAATGCACGGGCGTGGCGGTTCTGACCCTTCACGCCTTAGCCACCCGCATTGTCGACCGCGCGCGGGACATGGGATTCACCGAACTGGTCATTGGCGAGGAGCACTTCAGTCACCGCCTGTTCAACGAGGCCCGCAAGCTGCTGCTCGCGGAGCTCGACGAGGCCGACCGTGATTTTGCGGCCCAACTCCGGCAACTGGCCTTCAAGGACTTTGAGACGTATCTCGGCATTCAGAAGGGCAATCTCCGCTTGCCTTACATGCCGGCAGCCCTTCCGGAGGCCGCTGCGGCCCTGATCACGCCGCCAGACGCCGGCCCAGACGTCTATGCCCGTCTCTACGCCAAGCATGATGAACTGCGTCGCCGGGAAGGCAAACTGGACTACGACGACCTGATCGTGGCCGCCTGGATGCTGATGTCGCGCTTCCCGGCCCTGCACGACGACATCACGTCCCGCTGGGATTACGTGAACATCGACGAGTTCCAGGACGTCAACCTCGCCCAGAGCGAAATGATGCACCTGGTGGCCCTCCGCGCCCGGTCCTTCATGGCCATCGGGGACGATGATCAGACGATCTATCAGTGGCGCGGCGCGCACCCGCGGTTCATTCTTGGCTTTGCAGGGCGCTACGGCGCCCAGGAATACACCTTACCCAGTAACTTCCGCTGCCCCTTGGGCGTCATCGCCCTGGCAGACAAGGTCATCGCAGAGAACAAGGTACGTGCGCCCAAGCGCCTGCGGGCCACGCGGGGCGGCAGTGGCGTCCACCTCCACTCCCCTCGGGCCGGAGAAGCGGCGCGGGTCGCCATCAAAGCCATCTCCGAGGGCCACAGCCCGGAAGAAGTCGTCGTACTGCTCCGCACCTATGCCCAGTCGGCCGAGATCGAGCAGGTCTTTTTGCAGGAGAAGGTGCCCTACCGTCTGGTCGGCGCCGTCCCGTTTTACCGGCGGGCAGAGGTCACCACTCTCACGGCCTACCTGGAGCTCGCCCTGGCGGATCTAGACCTGATGAACGGTGAGGAGCTCAGCACCTCTCGGCGAGAAAAGGTACAAAAACTCTGGCGGACGGTGGCGAACCGGCCTTCCCGGTATCTGAAAACCGCAGATGTTGAGGCTATTGCCCGTCAAGCGTGGCGGGGGGAGCGAACCCTGGCCTCAGTGCTCGAGAGTTACAGCGCCGACCAGCCCGAGCATGTCCGCAAGCCCTTGACGCTGCTGGCCACCTGGCTGGACTTTTTGTCCGAGGATATGGGCACCACCCCAGGCAAAGACGTGTTGCTGGATTTTGTCAGCGCCATCGGGTACCGCGAGTACCTGATTGCCTCGGCCCCGACGCAGGAGTTCGGAGAGGAGCGTGCCGGGAGCATTGATGCCTTGGCCGAGATGGCCCAGACGCGCTCACTCGGGGCCCTCATCACCCATCTGGCCGAGCTGCATGAGCAGGTGCGCTACGAGGAACAGCTGCAGCGCCGCGGGAACCAGGACGTCCCCCGCGTGACCCTCATGACAGCGTTCCGCGCCAAGGGGCTGGAATGGCCGGTGGTCATCATTCCAGACTGTATCGCTGGCATCTTCGGCAACAAGCCGAGTGCGGACGCAGCAGCCAGCGAGGAAGAACGGCGCGTCTTTTATGTGGCCATGACCCGCGCCCAGAAAGAATTGCACCTGATCACCGGCGATGACGATGACACCACCGACTTCCTCAAACAGGTCGCTTACGAATCGGTCGTCGGCCAGCATCACCGGCTCGCGGGCCTGCTCCAGCGTGACCCTGGAACCTGGACGGCAGTGGATACCCTCGAAGCAGCGCAACTCCTGGGGAGATACGAACACGAGGCTTTTGTGCAGCGCTGGGTGGACCGGACCTACCGGGCGCGACTGTTAGGCCGGTTCACCGCCCTTCAGGGACAGCTGGCCAGGCAGGGCCGTGACGACGTCCGTCAGGCAGCTGGGCGGGCGCTAGACCTCACTCGCTATGCGCAACATGGTCCCGTAGACCATCTCGCACCCGAGATGGAGAAGGCGTTCCCAGACCTGGCGGCGGTGTGTGAAATCCTGACCCAACCCACCGCTCCGGCGTCCGCCCGTTCCTCGGCGGTCAAAAAAGAACCTGGCGTCGACGCTTTGGGCCGAACGGCCGCGAAAAGCGTCGATCTGAAGGTAGGCGACCGGGTTAGGCATCGCAAACTGGGGGAGGGGGAGGTGCTGCAAGTGAGCCAAGTCGCCGGACAACCAGAAGCTCTGATCCGCTTCACCGCGGAGACCAAGCGGGTGTCTCTCAACTTCACTCGTCTCGACCTCATCTAAAGGGCACGAGACCCATCTTGAGAAATGAGCAACACATTTTCACCGGCGCCAACCTCACTTAAAGGGTGGGGATTGCACCCAGTATGAGAGGGATGAGCAGCACATTTGACCTAAGATAGTTCCACTTTGAACGATAGGTCAGTGAGGATGTCACGGGGGCACCATGTCCTCTGTTGAAGAGCGGATTATTGCGGCCCTCAAAGCACGGGGGCCCAGCACTTTGGAAGAACTTGTGCAGTTGGGCGTCATGCGAACGCCCGGAGCCTTAAAGAAAGCAGCGGAAGCCAGTGGCGGTCGAATCCTCAATGAGGACGGCCGCCTGCTGCTACCTGGTCAGGCCGAAGAACCAACGACCTCCGACGATGCCTCGCTCAACCTGACCGAGTACGTGATTTTTGACCTGGAAGCCACTTCGGCTGACCCGGATGAGGCGCAGATCCTCGAACTGGCCGCCATTCGGGTGGTAGACGGGCAGGAAACCGAGCACTTCCAATGCCTCATCCGCGATGTTCCTCTCCCCAAGGCGGTGGCACAACTCACCGGGCTGACAGCCGAAGAGTTGCAGGCCCACGGGGTACCGCTGGGGCAGGCGCTGACCGACTTTAAGCGCTGGCTGGGCGACGCCGCCTTGCTGGCCCACAACGGCCAGCACTACGACCTGCCCGTCCTGCGCCGAGCGCTGGAGTCAGTCAAGCTCGACCTGGGCGCACGGCCTGTGCTGGACTCCCTGTTGCTCGCCCCCTTAGCGTTTGCACGCGATCCGGAGCCGCCTGAGGTGTACAAGCTCGAAGCCCTACACGCGCGGGTCGCCGGTCACGTGCACCAGTCCGCCCACCGGGCCTTGGAGGACTGCCGGGCCACCCTGCAGGTCGTGAACGCCTGCCTCTCCCGCCTGCAGGCCTTCCCAGAGGCCCACCAGGCCCTGCTGCAGGTGCTGCCCGTACCAGAATTCCGATTGGTCTGGTTGCGGCCGAGCGTGGACGTCAGTGAGGTAAAGGCCAGGGCGACCCGGGTCCTCCGAGAGGATGCCTCGCGGGCGCAGGTGCTGCACCAGAACGGAACCACGCCAAAAACCTGGCGCGACCTGTTGAGCACCCCGCGCCCAGGACAGGAGCGCATGGTCGACGAGGTCCGCCGCACCTTAACTTCCGGAGGGGTCAGCATCATCGAAGCGCCCACCGGAACGGGAAAGACGCGGGGCTACCTGCTGCCGGCTCTCCTGGAGGGGCAAGCCAAGCACCCCATCATCGTCAGCACCCACACCCGTCAATTGCAAAACCAGGTCCTGGAAGAAGCTGAAGCCGTGCGCGCCGCCGGCTTCAACGTCAATGTACTGGCCCTCAAAGGTCAGGCGAACTACCTGTGCCCAGACCGCCTGGCCCGCTGGCTCGCCACCAAACACGATGGAGAAACCGGACAGTTGTTCATGCCGCCCGGAGAAGCGCGGGCAGCCGCCTTGTTTGTGCTGCATGCCGAAAAAGGCGAGTTCGATCATTTCCCGGCGACCCCCTTGCGGTTCTCGGCCGACTACCGGCGGCTGCGGCAGACCGTCGCGACCGTCCGCGCGCGCTGCTCGGAAGCCTGCGACTTCCACCGGACCTGTGCGTACCACCCACTGTTCCAAGCGCGGCAAGACGCGCAGGTCATCGTCATCAACCACGCCCTGCTGTTCCAGACCCTGATTCAGGGCAAAGAGGAACTCGAAGGCATTCCGCTCTCGCGGCTGGTTATCGATGAAGCGCATGACTTGAGCGAAGCGGCCCAGAGCGCCTTGCGCAGGGAATTTAGTGTGCAGGGACTGCGGGCCCTGCTCAATGAATTGCTTGAGCAGCGGCCGCGCCGGTTAGGAGCAGACGCGGCCAAGCTCGGCCGGGACCTGCTCGTCCTGCTTGGCGACTACCCGGCCCGGCACAACAGTGGCCGGGCTTTGCTCGCCGAATTGCGCAGCCTCATCAGTGACGCTCCTCAAGCGCCAGATAAGCTGCTCGATCCCACCCAAGATTGGCTCGCGCGGCAAAGCGACCTCCCCGACGAGGTGATGCGGGCTTTTACCCTCTGGAAACGCCGGGTGGTCAACGAGCAGGGCTTTCTCAGCGGGGCAGAGCGCCAAGCCATTGAGCACAAGGCGTACGAGGTGGTGGAGCTCATCCGCCGATTGGTGCCGCGGCTTGCTGACCTGCGTGAGGACCTGGGCGGCTGGCACCGCGCGCTGCGGACGTTCGCGATGCAGCACGGCCAGGGCAGCAGCAGCTTTGGCTACACAGCCGCCATCACGCCCGCCCAAGCAGACTCACCAGAGTTCCGGGCGGTGCGGGAGAGCGGCCAGCGCATCCTCAAGCGTCTGCCGCTCCTCTCGCAGTACCTGCGTGACCTCGCCCGCTTGCCTGCCCTCAAAGAAGAGGTCGAGATTCTGTCTGGCCGGGTGGACGCGGCCCATGAGACGCTCAAAGGGCTGTTGGGCCGAGACCCAGGCCAGGACGTGTACGCCGTCAGTGCCGGCGATGAGGAAGGCAGCCTCTGGAGCGTGCCGCTCTGGTTGCATGAGCGACTCGCACCACTGTGGGGGGCCTTAAAGTCTGCCGTGTTCACGAGTGCCACGCTGCGCATTCCTGGTAGTGAATCGGCCCACGGAGAGGGAGAAGTCGAGGACTTCGGCCTCTTCCAAACCGAACTGGGGCTGCCCGAGGCCCGCTTCCTGACGCTGCCGCCCACCCTGCCGTACGACCTCGGGCAAGTGCTGCTTGCTGGGCATCTGCCGCTGACCCGGCAGCCTACGTTCGCCGCGATGGCTGGCCAGGAACTCTCGTACCTGGCGCCGCAACTGCCGCACCGGTCGCTGCACATCCTGACCGCCAACGAACGCCAGCGCGGCGTGTCCAAAGTGTTGCAGGACGCGGAAGTGCCTCATCTCTCGAGCGTGAACGACGGGCCAGACCGGGTCGTACGGGACCTGAACGCCCGGCCAGTCGGCACCGCCTTGGGCTCGGCCGGGTTTATGCAAGGGGTGGATATCCGCAACCTCAGCATGGTGAGCCTCGACCGGGTCCCGTTTCCTATCCCAGACGTGGTGCTCAGTCAGCAGCGGGTGGCCCTGGGTGACTTTGAAAAGTTCTGGAACACCATCTACCTGCCGCGCGCAGTGCTGAAGTTTGTTCAGGCTTTCGGCCGCCTGGTCCGCGATGACCGGCAGGACTGCGGCCCCGGGGCGTTCGTGCTCTGGGACAAGCGCCTGCCGGTCAGCCACTACCAGGGCCGCTTTTTGGGGGCGCTGCCTATTCCTCCACAGAACATTCACCGGCTGAGCAGCCGTGAGGCGCTGTACGACGCGCTAGGCGGCCTCTATGGTCAGGTCTTCACCATGCCGCCGTTGGTCTCTGCCAAAGGCTGGCTGCTCGCCGAGTTGCGCGACCTGCTGGCGTCCGAGCCACGAGAGGCCTGGCCCGCTGTGCTGGAACGCGGTCTGCGTGAGGTTTTCGAGATTTCGGGGGCGCAGTTGCGAACCGGCCAGCTGAGCGGCATGCTCGCGGCCCTGGACGGGCAAGACTTACTGACGGTGTTGGCGACCGGCTCGGGGAAAAGCGTCATTTTTCAGCTACCAGCGCTGCTGTCCGATGGATATACGCTCGTCATTTCACCGCTGGTAGCCCTGATGCAAGACCAGGTACTGCGCCTTCAGCAGCTCGGCCTGCCGGCCGCAGGGTTGTGGGGCGGACTGTCGCGGGGAGAGCAGCTGGCGCAAATTCGGGATGCGGAGCGGGGCGACGTCAAACTCCTGTATGTCGCGCCAGAACGCGTGACGCGCAGCAAGGACTTGCAAGAGCTGCTGAGGCAGCATCCACCAACGCGGGTGGTGTACGACGAAGCCCACTGCTTGACCGAGTGGGGCCATGACTTCCGCCCGGACTACCTGAAAGTGCACGACACCCTGAGCCACTGGGGCCTGCGGCCACCGGTCTCGGCTTTCACGGCGACCGCCACGCCCGCCGTGCAAAAACAATTGGTTCAGTTGCTGGACATGCAGACGCCAGTGCATGAAACCCAGCCAGTGGAACGCCCGAACCTGCACTACCGCGTGATTGGCACCACCAAAGGGCAACGCGATCAGGTGCTGGTGGACCTGATTCAGGGGCTGCGCCGCACAGAAGCGGGCCGCGAAGGGCGAATCATTGTGTATGCCGGCAGCCGCGACGGCACCGAGCGGGTGGCCGCCTTGCTGGGGGAGATGGGCATCCGCGCCGAGGCCTATCACGCAGGTCTCTCGCCAGCCATCCGGGCCGAACTGGTGGAACTCTTCCAAGACCGGGACATTCAGGTGATGGTGGCCACCAACGCCTTTGGGATGGGCGTGGACGCTCCGGACATCCGCTTGGTGGTGCACTACGACGCGCCATTGTCTTTGGAAGCGTACGTGCAGGAAGCGGGCCGAGCCGGTCGGGATGGCCAGCCCGCGTACGCGGTGCTGTTGAAATCCGGCAACCTTCGCCGGCGGGCCACCAATCTGATTGGGAAGACGTACCCGAGCGGTCAGGACGTCGAGGCGCTGCTCTCCCGCATCAGTGCGGCCACCTACCCGACCGAACGCGAATTGGCCGATGAGGATGTGGACATCTCGCGCCTGTCTACGGTGCTCCACCTTCTGCAAGAAGCCGGGGTGGTGGAGGCGGACTTCGTGCCGGGCCCTTACCGGGTTTTCCCGCTCTATGGGGTAGACCCGCCGAAAGACCCGCAAGTGCAGGCCCTGCTGGAGGCGAACGGGGCTGTTCACCTCACCCGTGAGTTCGGCCGTGAGGCGGCGGATGCCCTGCAGGAGAAGCTCCACGCTTACGCCCGCGAAGGGCGCTTGGGTGTCAACCCGCTGGCGCCAGCGCTGGACGTGCGGATCCGCCGCTGGGACCTCAAAGCCTACGAAGCGAAGTGCAAGAAGCTGCGCGAGCAGAAACTCGGGCGCTTCGGAGAGTTCGAGCGGTTCCTGACCGCCCAAGGCTGCCGGGAGTATCAGCTGCACGCGTACTTCGATCAGCACCGGCAGCCCTACCACCGTTGCGGGCGGTGTGATGTTTGTGCGCCGGACCTCAGTGTGCCGTGGAGCGGGCAGCCCAGCCAGAACCTGAGTGACATCTGGAACCCGGAACGCGAGCTGCTGCGCATGATGCATTACTTCCAGCATGAAGCGAGTGGGCCGGGAAAAGCCCGCGGGCGCGGCACGTTGATTCAGCTCCTGCGGGGGGAAGAGGGCCAAAAGCGCGGGGACACTTTCAAAATGTTTTCGGTCTTTGAGCGCTCTGCTCCTGGCTACCGGCTGCTGCGTTTCGTGGATGACAAGAAGATCGAGGACGCTATCGACCGTCTGGTCCGGCAAGGGGCGGTGGCTCCCCGGACGGAAGGCGGCTTCGCGGTCCTCGCGCTTACTGACACAGGACTTAAGGAGGCACAGAAATGGACGCGAGCCTAGTCGCCCGGGAATTAGAGATGGCCCTGCTGGCCAAACTGCTGGAAAGCAAGTTTGTGAATGCAAGCAGCAACTTGACCTTGCCGGCATCTGTGTTGCTGCACTTGCTGCGGGCCTATCTGGGGCCTCAAGTGACCTTGGCAGACCTGCGCCGCGCCGTCACTGAGAGTTCGCTGCTGACCTGGAGCCCGTACAGCCGAGAGATCATCGTGGACGGCATCTGCAGTGCCGATGGTGTGCAGCTTAGGGTGCACCGCTGGAATCCTTCCGCCGCCAGTCGCGGGCCCTTCGAAGCGAAGCTCCGAGAGCATGCGGCCCGCCCTCGGCCCCCCATCGCGGCCACCGCTTACTGTGGGGGTGCGCTGGGTCTCCGGGGCGTAACCTTTGACGTCCGCAACGAGGGATACGGGACACAGGCCGATGTGCAGGTTCAAGGGGTCGAGGCCCCCGACTGGGTTGAGGTAACGCAGGAAGGCCAAAAGGTGACTCTTCAGGCCCGGCCTCAGCAGGCGGGCGTGTACCGGGGTCAGGTCACTGTCCTGACCAACGTCAACGACCTGACGTTTCCAGTGTCCGCACAAAGTGCCGAGTATGTGCTGCCTGCCCGCGATGAACTGATTCTGGATGAGCTTCTTCCGGACCATCCGGATCTTGACCGACCGGCAAGTGAAGCCATGCTGGAAGCGCACTTGACCCGGTTGCACTTTGAACGGTTGCCGGGGGGCCTCTTTATTCGAAGGGGCCTGCACAGCGTCCAGAGCCGCACCACGGAATGGTGGTTGGGGGAGGCCGCGCTGAGTAGTGGCAGCGTGCCCGCCAGCGGGTATCCCGCGCAGTTTCTGCTGTACCTGGACGTTGACGGCCGCACTGACAAATTCCCCCCACTGCAGGTGGAGGCGCAGCACGGGCAGTTGGGAGGGGAGTTCGCGGAACTGTTCGACCTGCTGGACGTTCAAGAAGGGCAGAAGTTGACGCTGAACCCTTTCCAGGGCGGCTTCAAAGCCACCCTCAGCCCGGCTGAACCGTGGCGGACGGCGGTGGGGCACACCTACTGGCTGCAGGGACCGCGGGAGGCGGTGCTCGCGCAGAAGGACGTGTTGGAGTTTCTGTTGCGCCGCAGTGACGACAAGAACATCACGGTGAACCTCCTGCTGTGCGGTGAAGGGGACTTGCCGGTCGATCTTGTTCGGCAGCACCGAGCCGGTCGGCTCACGATCCGCTGGGCCGAAGCGGCCTTGCCGTACAAACTGTTGGTGTGCGGCGAACAGGACGCCGGCTACGCGCCTCCGTATGGGGCGCTGCAGCGCCCGGTCACCATTCCCCAAGTGCTCTGGGAAGCCTCTGCGCCCCTGCAAGGCCAGGATTACCGTGAACAGGCTTGGCAACGGGGACGCAGTGGGGAAGGAACCGGAGAGGGCGGCTTACTGGACCTCGACCTCAGCGTGGCCATGGCCAAACTGGCGCGCGCCATCGCTCCCGCTGAGCCTCCGACCTCAACACCGACCCTCACCCCCAAACAGAGGGAACGGCTCATAGTCGATCTACCACGCCGGGCCCGACAACTGAGCGTCGATCAACGGCCGGTGGTCGCCGCCCCGCACCTGGCGGCTCTCCACCTCAGCGCTGACCAGGTGAACGCGGGCGCCAACGGGTACCGCGTGACGGCCGGTGGGTACCTCGTCCGCCGTCATCAAGATGTGGGCCGGCAGAAGGAGTGCGCACGCTATCTGGGTCATCTCTATGGCGGCGTCATTCATCATTCGCAGCTGCGCAAACTGGTGGAGGCCTTCACCGGCCAGCACCTGGAGCCCACCTCTTTTGTCACAGCGTCGCTCGACGTCATGGGGTGGGCCGGTAACGGCTACCGACGGCCCCGGCAGAGCTGGGAACCCACCAGACGTGAACTGGCACCGTTTGTAGCGGAGGTTTTGGCTCATTTTGACCGGCGTGAAGAGGCCCTCGACTGGCTTCGTCGCAATGTGGCGGCCAGCGAGGAGCAACTCGCGCGGGCAGTGGGGAAGGCCGAACCGATGGTGTCGGCCCTCAAAGCGCAGGCGGCCCCCCGGACCCTCCCTCCCCGGACACCTCCGCCGCGGCAACCAGCGATATCGTCTGTGGTCAAGGCCCCTGCACCTGTGGCATTGCATGCTCCGGCAGGGCCCCATCCGGCTCCGGCGGTCCTCCGCTTCGCACCACTGCAGACCTTGACGGAGACGTTGCCCGATCCACGTCGAGCTGCCGCCACGCTGATTCGGCTGGCGGTGATTCAACTGGTCCGTGAAGAAGGGCCGATCACCGAGAGTTGGCTGGTGCGGCGCTATGCGGCTCAGTCTCGTCTCAATCCCATTCAAGTGAAGGCTGGCGTGATAGCGGCCGCTCTTAACGCTGCGGCGCAGAAGGAAATACTGCGGGTGGTCCATCCCTGCGGCCAAACGGACTACCTGATTCCTGGCCAGCCAACCGTGTTGCGAGAGCGGGGCAAGCGGTCTCCTGAAGACATTCCCTTTGGCGAGTGGTGCGCCCTCCTGCATGCTTTGCCGCTCAAGCCTGGCCACGACAACCAAGACAAAGCGTTTGGAGCTGCCGCCAACGCTTACCGTTTCGGCATGGCAGCCGCCCCTTCCCGTCCTATTGTGGGACGGGCCTGGCAAGCCATTGAGCACAATGCTGCTCGGGCTTGAGCCTTGGTACTCGCGGCCGATGATGAGACAGCCGTTGACTGACAGCGGCTTCGCGCTCTGGCGAACACTTATTGATAACGACGCAGATTGGCATCATCCCTGGGCTTTACACGTTCCTACGAGGTCGTCACAGACAAGGTCGGCTGGTTCAGACCCAATGCAAACCAGGCTCGTTCTCCATAGTCGCCCGCTTATGCCGCGCTGGGGGGCTGGTCTAGCAAGGGTCAGGGAGGAGGTCATCGATATCGACTGCACCGTGGCGTCCGGATTTTTACCTAGAGTGGCGGAGTAATGGTTCTCTCTTCGGATGTGTACGCGCAGGGGGTAGACGCTTTCCTCTCTCACTCTTTGGCCGAATGGGGGTTGGGGTTACGCGCCCATCACCAGCGGATCGCGGGGGAACAACCAGATGGAGGGCAGGTGCGTGCGTGGGCAAACAGCCATCGTGTCCTGCGCGAGGCCTTGGACACGCTTGCGATGGAGCAGCCAGAACTCCGCCAGTGGACCATTGCGTTTGAGTACGAATTGCCACGGGAACGGGGACGGCGTCCAGATGTGGTGCTGCTCACGCATGACCGAGTGCTGGTGCTGGAATTCAAAGACCACCCTCGCCCGAGCCGGGTCGAACAAACCGCCCATATTGATCAAGTGGCCGCCTATGCGCGTGACCTGCAGCATTACCATGCCGCGTCCCACCACCTGGCCGTCCTCCCCGTGCTGGTGTATGCCCACCGCCCGGGCTTACAGGAGGAACGCGGTGAAGTCATCGTGTTGGGACCAGACCGCCTGAAGAGCCACTTGACTTCCTTTGTGGCCGCCAGCTCACCACAGTTTGACCATATGGCTTGGTTAAACGCGGACTATGCGCCGCTCCCTACTCTTGTGAGTGCAGCGCGGCGTCTTTTTGAGCATGAACCGCTTCCTGCCATTCGCCGTGCTCAAAGTGCAGGAATTGAGCAAACGGTGGCTGCGCTGATCGATGCGGCTCGCACGGCGCATGAGCAGGGAGAGCACCATCTCGCGCTGGTGACCGGGGTGCCCGGGGCCGGCAAGACTCTGGTCGGTTTGCAATTCGTGTATGCCCGCACGGTGAAAGAGGGGGAAGGGGAGCGCGACGCCGTATTTCTCTCGGGAAATGGGCCGCTCGTGAGCGTCCTCCAGCACGCCCTAGAGAACAAGGTCTTTGTGCAGGGGGTGCATGACTTTCTGAAGCAGTACGGCGCCCACCGCGATCGCTTGCCCGAGGAACATATCTGGGTGTACGACGAGGCCCAGCGCGCTTGGGACGCCCAACAAGTTCTGGAGAAACGTGGGCACGCAACCAGTGAGCCAGAAGATTTTCTGCGCCTCGGCGCCCAGATGACGGGATGGGCCATGCTCGTTGGCCTCATTGGCGAAGGGCAAGAAATTTACATCGGTGAGGAAGGAGGCCTTGCTGGATGGAATACAGCGCTTCAAAACAGCGAGAAACCTTGGACACTACATGCCCCGGAGAAAATCACTCACCTGTTCTCTCACGCTACATCCGTCATACCTAATAACGCCTTGGATCTGACGGTGTCTTTGCGTTCCCACTTGGCTGAGGACCTTTACCTCTGGGTTCATGCCCTCCTCGCTGGGGAGGATGAGCGCGCGCGGCACTTGATCACACGCATTCAGGCCCAAGGCTTTGAGGTGTATCTCACGCGTGATTTGGAAATCGCCAAAGAGTACGTCCGGACTCGATATAAGGGTGCGGAGGACAAGCGCTATGGGCTACTGGCGTCAAGTAAGGCGAGTAACTTGAAGCAGGTTGGTCTTGATGCATGGAATCTGGGTGTGAAGGCATATAACGCAGGCCCTTGGTTCAACAATCCTCCTTTGGACCCTAAGTCCTGCTGCCAACTCACGCGTTTGGCCTCAGAATTTGTTTGCCAAGGATTGGAGTTGGATTTTCCTATCGTCTGTTGGGGGACTGACCTGAAGTGGACGGGGCAGGACTGGCAGTCCCCGACTCCCCGTACTCCTGCAGCGGGGAAGCGCGTCCCGGAAAACCCTCATCGCTTGCGTGTGAATTCATACCGTGTCCTTTTGACTCGTGGCCGAGACGGCATGATTCTTTATGTACCAGCGCAAACTGCGCTAGACCAGACTTACTCCTACCTTCAGGCCTTAGATCTTCCAGAACTGCCTTCAAGATCAGAGATCTGGCAAGACCGAGTACTTGAGACCACGTAAGTTGTTCCTCTATCTAGGCTCCGGACTGGGGACTGCTGCACACCACTTGATTCATCCCTGAGCTGAAGTGTAAAGCGAGGATTTACAAGGTCTGTACTGATTGTTTTAAGCGGCTGGCTCTTCATCCTGTATCTGTTCAGGGCGCTTCGCTGCACTTCTGAGTTTGAGGGGGACCGGGGCCAGTAAGGCGGTCAGTGAGAAGGTATGCCGCTGGTGCTCCTCAACGAAAATGTGCCGGTAAATATCGGCGGTCGTGCTCGGGCGGCTGTGTCCGAGCTTTTCACTCACCACCTCCATAGGGACGCCTTTCGAGAGCATCAGGCTCGCATAGGTATGCCGCAGATCATGGAAGCGTAGCGAACCTAACCCGGCCTGCCCAGCAATCTTGCCTGCGAGCTTGGTTAATGAGTCGGGGTACAGGCGCTGTCCCTTCGCGTTCGTGAAGACGTGGCTCGAGCCAGCCCACCCTTCGGCCTGCTGGTCCCGCTGGTGTCGTCGCAACAGCGTCACCGTGTCTGCGGCGAGGTGGAGATCACGCATCCCAGACTCGGTCTTCGGCGCCCCCAGTGTGGCCTTCCCATTCACGACCGTGATGTTCTCCCTCACCCGCAATAGACCCTGGTCCAAATCAAGATGGCTCCATTTCAAGGCGCAGACTTCGCCACGCCTCAACCCGCTCGCAATCACAAACTCGAAGAGCAGCCCCAGACGGTGGGCTCGGGCCGCCTGCAGGAAAGCCCCGACCTCTTCCGTGTCCAGCGCCCGGGCTGTCTTTCCTCTCCGGAAACTGGGGAGTCGGGCCAGTTCAGCCACATTCCTGGCCACGATCTCGTCGAAGACTGCCTCCTGCAGCGCCTGACGCAAGATCACACGCACCTGATGCAGGAGAGACTTCGAGAACCCCTGATCGGAGAGCTTGACGTACGCGGCCCGGATATCACTGGGTTTGAGGTCCTGCAGCTTGCGCTGGCCCAGAAGAGGCCCCAGGTGCCTCTGGACGATGTACTCGTAATTCGCGTACGTCTTCGGCGCCAGACCTGGCCGTTTCAACTCCAGCCAGCGCGGCAGCCAGTCCGCCAGCCGGATCTGACTTGGGATGGGCAGCAGGCCCCGCTGATGATCCGCCAGCGCCTGCACCCGCGCCCGGTCCGCGTCCTTCTTCGTCTTTTCCGTCCCGCTCTTGAGCAACTGCTTGCCCCGTTCATCGAAGCCCAGCGTGACCTGCCAGCGGTAACTCCCACTCGGCAGTTTCTTGACACAGCCTTCGCCATTCTCGCGTCGTCTCATCCTGTTTTTCTCCCTCCCAGTGAGCGTTCTGCTCTTCAGGGAGTCGGATGTTCGCTCTAACCGCGGGATACATCCAGGGCTGGCAGCGACGCTAGACGGGGTCTATGACGGTTGGGCGAGAGCTGTTGGTTGAGCCGCCTCATGTGGAGATGGCCTACGCCACCTGGCGGGCGGCCAAGGCACGATCTCGCCCTATCCTGAACGGCATGGACGGCTTGCATCGACATCCCGGGACCCCGCAGGGCCGCGCGCTGAGCCTCAGCGCCGACTTCCCATCCCCCCGCCTGCGCCGGTTCCTCCGGGCAGGATGCCTGAGGTCAGGTTCACATGATCAAGCCCAGAGCCCTGAGTGGCTTCCCGGAGTATCTCCCCGCACAACAACTCGCCTTTAACCGCGTTCTCTCCATCATTCGCGCCACCTATGAGGCGCACGGCTTCACTCCCATCGAGACGTCAGGGGTCGAGCACCGGGACGTGCTGACCGCCAAAGGCGGTGACGACGCGGAGATCTACGCCCTGACCCGCCTGAACGCCGGGCCAGACGAGCGCGAGACCGACCTGGCCCTGCACTTCGACCTGTCCGTCCCCCTGGCGCGGTACGTCGCGCAGAACGAGAGCCAACTGGTCTTTCCCTTCCAGCGGTCCCAGATTCAGAAGGTCTGGCGAGGAGAACGGCCCCAGGCGGGCCGATACCGGGAGTTCTACCAGGCGGACATCGATGTCATCGGCCGCGGTTCTCTGAGCCTGATGTACGACGCCGTGCTGCCCGCCGTGGTCAGCGAGGCCCTGACCCAATTGGACATCGGCCCCTTCTGTATCCGCATCAACAACCGTCAGGTGCTGCAGGGCTACTTCGAAGGGCTGGGTCTGGCGCCGGCAGCGGTGCCACAAGCCCTACGGATCCTCGACCGTCTGGAGAAGGTCGGAATTGACCGGGTCAGGGCGGACCTCACCACAACCTTCTGCTTGAACGAAGAAACCCTGAGCCCTCTTCTTGACCTCGCGACGGCCGGCCTGGCGTCCGAGGCTGTCCTCGCCGAACTGGAAGGGCAGACCGTGAACGCGGTCTTCGACGCGGGCGTGGCCGATCTCCAGCGGGTGCTTTCCGGCCTGCGGGATCTGGGCGTCCCAGATTCGAACTTCCAGCTGGACCTGAGCGTCGCCCGCGGTCTGGGGTACTACACCGGCACGGTGTACGAGACCAGGCTCCTGGCTTTTCCTGGCCTGGGCAGCATCTGCTCGGGTGGCCGGTACGAGAACCTGGTGGGCAACTTCCACACCGGCGCATTCCCTGGGGTAGGAATGTCCATCGGGGTGAGCCGGCTGGTGCCGGCCCTGCTGGAGGCTGGCCTCCTCGGGGTCAGCGCGGCGACCACCGCCCAGGTGCTGGTGACCCTGCTCCAACCTGAATTCCAGGGGGAAGCTCTCCGGCTGGGTGCGGAACTGCGCGCTCAGGGCGTCAACACAGAGGTGTACCTGGAGCCACACAGGCTCGGGCAGCAACTGCGGTACGCAGACAGGAAGGGCTTTCGTCTCGCCGTGATGGTGGGCCAGACGGAGCTGCAGGCCGGGCAGGTCCGAGTCAAAGATCTTCAAACGGGCGAGGAGACCGTGGTGGGCAGAGCCCAATGGGCGCATGATCTTCGGCGACGCCTCTGAAGTTCGGTTGATGACGGGTCAGGGTGGTTTTTACAGAGCGCCGGACATCCTCGTGCAAGGATCAGGCATGGAGAATCCTTCAGCGCCTCGTCCGTTGCTGGTTCTCGATCTGGATGAAACCCTCTGGCACGGCATCGCGGACTCATCAGTGCCTGAAGGGCACCGCTTTCTCCTTCGCCCGTACCTCCAGGCGTTTCTGGAACGCGTGGCGGAGCACTATGACCTCGCGGTGTGGACTGCTGCCAGCGAAGACTGGATGATGGCCGGCCTCAAGGTTCTTGCCCGGGAAACCCAGTTCGACCTTGCCGGTCGGGCCTTTTTCCTTTGGCACCGGGAGCGGTGCACCTGGCGGCGAACCGAAGAGGGCGAGTACGAACTGAGGAAACCCGCCAGGAAGTTCAGGGCGCGGTGGATCCGTGCGCGATATCCCTCCCACCGGGTGCTTGTGGTGGATGATCAGGGCTCAAACTACCTGTGTGGGT
Source organism: Deinococcus malanensis (assembly GCF_014647655.1). Taxonomy (NCBI): domain Bacteria; kingdom Thermotogati; phylum Deinococcota; class Deinococci; order Deinococcales; family Deinococcaceae; genus Deinococcus; species Deinococcus malanensis. The sequence continues at coordinate 13,652 of NZ_BMPP01000018.1, read as the reverse complement.
ATGGCCATCTCGTGCGAGTGAGCGTCTGGACGGGCAACCCCGAGGATCACGAACTTCAGGCCCTGGCCGGCTACCTGACTTCGATCGCTCATGAGCCAGACTTGCGCGTCCTGGAAAAAAGGCATTGGCGGGCAACAGGTCTTCGTGAATCAGTGGACTGCTCCTGATCAACGCCCGCCTGAAACATTTGGTGACGGCGCGCTTGCCAGCCAGCGCACCTTCATTCATCTGACTCCTGAGCGACAAATGTCGGCCAGGACAGCACTGGTTAAAGAATGTGACGAATCGGCAGACAAAGAATTGCCGCCTAATTAAGCTGTTGTCAGATCGCCGGTTGTGGCGCTTCCTTTCCTCTGATGACTCTTCCCGCTCATGTCCGTTACGGTGCCGCGCGCTCAGGCGCGAAGCGGCGTCATGCCGAACAACGCAGGCGGGACGCCGCGCAGGCACAGGTGCTCGAAGCGACCGAGAGGGCCTACAAGGCGTTTGCCCGCAGAATGACCACAACTCTGGCCCTGTTTGCTCAGGCCCGATTGCTCGGCCGCCTGCAAGCGCTGCGCATTGTCGCGAGTGAGCTGGATTGGGTCGATCTGACTGTTGAGATCAGCGCCCTGCTCACTCGGCTTCTGCGAACCCTGCAGGGTCAGCGAAGCGAGGACGACGAGGCAAAGGTCGCTCGACGGACACGCCCAAGAATCACCCGGCCCCAGGTTCACGCTGGGGTAGAGCCGCACACCCCCGCATCGTTTTGAGCGGTCAAGCGGCTTGTGGTGCTTCTCAAAACGATGTGATGGCCTGATCCCGCCCCGTCAGCCCCGCTGACCTGCTCCGCCTTGCGCGTCGAGCCGCGGCCTCACCACGCCGAAGACCTCACTCCTCCAAGAGGCTTCGAACTTGAAACCGTACCTTTCCATCCAGGAATTAGCCGAGTACCTCGGCGTCAGTAAAAAAGTCGTCTACGGCATGGTCCGCTCCGGCGCCATCTTCGCCGTGCGTGTCGGGCAGAAAGAGTTCCGCATTTCCGCCGAGGCCGTGCTGGCCTGGGAAGCCGAGCAGCGCCGCCTGCATGAAGAACGCAGGGTCCGCCGTGGCTGAGGCAGCCCGCAGCAAGCGGACGAAAGCCCCCAACGGCGCGGGGAGTCTGCGCCCTTACCAGGGCCAGTACCGCGTGAAGGTCACGGTGGCCATCACGGGTGGCCAGCAGCAGGTCAGCCGGGTTGTTCGCACGGAGGCCGAGGGTCGTCTGGTGCTTGCCCAGCTGCTGGCTGACCACAGCCGAGGCCTTCTCCGGAGCCCTGACACGCTGACGGTGGAGGCGTTGCTCCGCGAGCTCGTTGCCACCCGGCGGGACGAATGGAAGCCAAAAACCGTGGCTAACAACGAGGATCTGATCCGGCTTCACCTGATCCCCCATATCGGTCATCTCAGGGTCCAGAAGCTCAAAGCCCAGCACGTTCAGCAGCTGTACATGCTGCTGGCCCGGACCTACAGCCTGTCCCTGGTCCGCCAGGTCCGCTCCGTGCTCCGGCAGGCCCTCCAGCTGGCCGTAGTGAACGATGTGGTCTCAAGGAACATCGTGAAGGACGTAGAGCTGCCCAGAGTCCGGCCTGTCCGCCGGGCCAGGCAGAACCGGGCCCTGAGTCCCGAGCAGCTGGAAGCCTTCCTGAATGCGGCTGCCCCGTTCGAGGAACTCGCGGGACCGGTCTTTCACATCACGGGCCTGCTCGGCCTGCGGCGCGGAGAAGCGGCCGCCCTCCGCTGGGCGCACGTCGATCTGCAACGGGGCACCGTGCACGTGCGCGACAACCTCGCGGTCGTCCGGGGCCGCCCGACGCCGGGGACCCCCAAGACCGAAGCTGGCGACCGGACGGTGCCCCTGGCGCCCGAGACCGTAGCCCTCCTGGTGGCCTGGAAATTCAGACAGCAGGAGCTCGGGAGGATGGTGGGGGAGAAGTGGGTGGACAGCGGGCACGTGTTCACGACGGTAAAAGGCACCCCGTTCCACCCGGACCGGCTGTCCAAGCTGGCGCGTGCGCTCGGGGTACAGGCGGGCCTGGAACACGTAACCTTCCACGGCCTGCGACACACCAGCGCCAGCCTGCACCTGGCGAGGGGAGTCCCGGCAGAAGTAGTGAAAACCTGGCTGGGGCACGAGAACGTGAGCCTGACGCTGAACACCTACCGCACGGTCTACGGGCATGAGCACCGCCTGCACGTAACCGGAATGAGCGGTCTGCTCCAGCAGGGCCCAGACAACCTGACGCTCGACGGCGCCCTGCGCGTCGGCGCCTGAACTCTCATCCAGGCAAGGCCGGGACGTCGTCCCTGGTCCACCCAAAGGCAGACAGCATGAACGAGAAGACCAGCGCAGCGAAGAAACCCATGATTTCCCCCGAGAGTGACCTGGTGCCGTACCCGGAGGCTGCCCGAATCACCTGCGTTTCCGAGCGGACGCTCAAACGCATGGTGGAGGCTGGTGAACTGCGCGAGTACGAGTTTCGCGGGAGCAGACGGCTCAGCCGGGCCGAGCTTTTGACCCCTGGTCCCCGGCACCTTTCTGACAGAAGGCAGGCTTAAATAATGCCGTGCTGGAGCGGTCTCAGCATCGTTTTTGGGAGTTTCAGCAACAAGGCACGCCGCGTGAGTCCACCCGTGTCCGTGCTGGTCAGAAAGCTTCCGAAAGTCCTCGATGTCAAGGCCGTTCCTGGCACCCCTGGTCCATATCAGTCAAGTTTTTTTCACAACGAACCAGGTCTACGTCGATGCCACAGAGGTTGACTTCGTTGTGAACACGAGCGATAGATGAACTCAAGCAAGGAGTGTAAATAAAATGATTCAAATCAAAGAGAATTTGCCAGAAAATATCCAAGAGGGTTTTGACTACTGGAAGTTGCTTCCCAGGCATGACGGCAAAGGTGGAATCAATGGAGAGCGCTCTGACTCTGACTTGGCCAACTACAGACGCGCGCTGCGTGATCTTTGCCTGGGTCTCGCAGGACACGACAATCTTCACGAGGCGCCGTTTTCGTTCCTCGCTCTGGAGGAAGAGCACGTGATTGATGCTGTTCTCAAGGGAGCAGGCGGAAGGGTCAAAGGCGGCCTCAAACCTCATCTGGCCAGCAGCCTTCAGTCCTGGGTGCGTGCCCTCCGGCGAGATCTCCAGCCCTTACTGAAGCTGGAAGAACATCGGCCGAAGACCTGGCGCGAGCTTCACGAACCCGGGGCCAGCCCGCTGCCCGCATTCCTACATTCGGAGTGGCCGGAAGCCGTCGCCGAACAGTTCGCTCACCTGGAACTGGCGTATGGCGACAAGGCCTACTTCGGACAGGGCTGGCGCCTGTTCAAGCGGCGAAAGCTGCGCCCTAGAACGTTGCAGGGGTACCGGCACGGCCTGAACCGGCTTCTGGAGTTCTGCGTGAAAGAGCAAGGTCGCCAGGATGTCACCCTGATCGACCTTGTCGACCTGGACCTTCTCGAGCAGTTCGCCCATTGGTACCTGCAGCGTAAGAAGAAAGGAGGGTACTCCATGGTGAGGCAGGTGTGTTTCTCGGTGGCTGGCGTCGCACGCTACCTGGAAATCATGGGAGAGCTGAAGAGTGGCTTCGAGCCGTTCTCGAAACATCCGGAGGCCCCCTGGATCAGGATGTACCAGCTTGGCGTCGAGGTCGAGCGAGTGAATCACAAGAAAGCCGTCAAGCTCCAGGACGTCCCTGCACTGACACCACAGCAGATGCATGAGGTTGCCCGGCACGCGAAGATACATGTGCCCCGCAACCGGCGCGGCAACGCCTACGTCAACCAGACCTACACCCGCCGCCGGACCGCGATGTTCTTCGCGTTGGCTCCTTTCATGCCCATTCGGCTGGAGAACTGGACCATGATGTGCTGGGGAAAGCACCTGTACAAGAATGACCGGGGACGCTGGTGTGTGCGGTTCGAGCCTGAGGAAACCAAGAACGGTGAACGACGCAAAGTTCCCCGCGCGTACGAGCTGGAGCTCCCGAACGCCGCCACGGAATGGATCGAGTGGTGGCGGTCCCAGCTGACGGACTACATCGGGGCTGATTTCGAGGAGCAGTGCCCCTGGGTGCTGCCTTCGCGGGGACGCACCACGGGATTGAAGGGCCCAGTGAAATGGAAGCGGTGCCTGAATGCCGTGTTTTACAGGGGCATCTTCAGCACGTGCCTGGAGGTCAGGGGGCATCGCTACCGAACCCATGTCGTGCGGCACGATGTCGCTACACACATCATCACGAGGGAGAACGCCACGATGCGCGACATTCAGCAGGCAGCTACGCTGCTCGGGGACCTGCCCGAAACAGTGTCGAGGTCGTACTACAAGCCTAAAGAGCAGGAGCTGCTGGATAAGGGGTATTTCAGCGAGTTCGGCGATCCAGCCGCTGCAGATTGATCGGAGAGTGAGGAGAGGCAGCACGCTTAGCGTGCTGCCTCTCCTGTGTTGAATTGCCTCAACGAACTACTTCTGGGCCCGGATCTCGATGGCCTCGTCAATCAGGCTCCGGATGTCGGACGCGGTGAGATACAAGGCAAGCAGGTCGATGTGCAGGTAAGCCAGCGTGCGTTCTGCGGCCGGCAAACTGCGGCGCAACTGGTCGTTTGCCGTCAGGGTGGTGCGGTAGCTGAGCTGGACCACCTCGTTGCGCAGGGCCGGCGCACCGCGGGCGGGCAGCCGGCATCGGGTCAGGAGCGCGGCGACGTTCCTGGCCTCTTCGGAAACCGAGGCCACTGGGGTTCGCGCGTAGCGGATGTCCTGCACCTGTCTGACACGTTGTCTGAACTCCGGGAGGCTGAGGTAGGCCAGCGCGAGCGTGGCCTGCAGGACACTACGGGAAGCGCCACGGGGCGTGTTCTCCTTCCAGGCTTCATGTAGGGCACGCTCAAAGGCTCGCGTGACCCGGTAACTCACCTGGGTTTTGGCCCGGGTGATGGGTTGACGGGTAAACCAGGGCAAATCAAGCCGGTGAGCCAGCTGCTGCATTTTCTCCAGGCTGGGGTTTGAGGGGAGACGGCCAACTTCCTCCGCAACGGGAATCAGCAGTGGTGTGGAGCGTCGGTCCGCCTGGCGCAGATGTTGGGCTTCCAGGCGGTCAAGCTCACTGCCGTGGCCTCGCATGAGCCGCGCGTGGGCCTGCAGGTGGTCCGTGAGCGTTGGCTCGCCAAGTTGGGTCTGGCGGTACAGGGACCACAGGCCTGCCTTGAGCGTGAGCCCCTGCAGTTCCTGGTAGGTAAAGGGGGCAAGGTGAGGCAACAGACGGGTGAGATAGAGGCGGGCGGCATGTAAGTTGAGCTGGTCTTCGGACTGCGTCATGGAGTCTCCTGTCCTGCCTGCGGTCTAGCGGGGCAGCACACACTGGATCAGGCCCGCTCACACAGTCAAGTCCGTCCAGTACAGGGTTTTTACATGTCGGCAATACCCGCACGTTACCGGCAAAGGGCGTGCGTACTTAAATCTCCGCAGGCATCCACAAATTTCGTCTCGTCTGGTGAGTAATAAGGATTTGCTGAATATGGGTCTTGTCCTCACTTAAGGTTCTTTCTCTCTATCGCGATGCAGCAGACGAAGGCATCTCACTTACCTGTACCAACACTCGCAGGCGATCCTGTCGCCTTCCCAGGCCGATTTATCTGAGTACCCTGCATCTCCCCAACGCATAGGAGCTGCACCTACGGCCCCCAGCAGCGTAGTTCAAGTATGTCACTCCAGTCGGTGTGGGTGGAATTCCGCGAGGCATGAGTGGGCTGAAGACTAGCGGAATTCCCCTCTGTCGCAGGCACGTTTCGTCAAGGTGTCATTGGGGGCCCCGACGTGGCTCCTCAGGACAGCACGGAAAGTGTTTAAGTACACATTAAGTAGCGAGACTGTGGTATTGTATCTGCACTAGAGGACGCTGACTCGCCTCTTGTTCCGCCGGTTCTCCGGTTCCAGCCAAGTGCAGGAATATCCAAGAGATTTCAGCTTCGCGATACTGCGACTATATTGTGGCCTGCTTTCTGCAGGCCACAATGTTTTTGAGCCCTTCAATTTCACGTCAGAAATAAGTTAGAATGCATCTTAGAACGTAATTATGGATAACTCTTCTCCTGCCTCAAAGTCCCATCAGTCACATGCTGACTTCAATTATAAGGGGACTTTATTCAGTTTTCGACACTTGAACGGTTTTGATCACGTTTACGAATGGACTACGGTATCGGGTACGACCCTATTTGATGTACGTATAGAGTTTGAGGATCACTGCTTTACAGAGGGCTTGTCGAAGGAGGACATCGAAAAAAAGCAATTAAAGTACGACCGTGACGCTGTCGTATCAGAAACGAGACATCATATACGTTTATTTGATCTCGAGCGGTACGAGCTTTCCAAAGCCCTCCCTGGCCTAGTCAGAGACATGATAGAGGCAGTCTGTTACTTTGGTGACCCTGCGCGCGGTAATTATTTTAGTATCAATGTTATTAAGAAGCAGCGGTACGTTATCTTCTTCCGTGTGTATAGGGCAGGTGGGCCAAAGGGCCGTCTCACACTCACAATACAGTCTGCGCATACACGGCCTGGTTTTGCTGGACGAGAATCTGTGAAGCTTGGGCTAGTCTTGCGAAATACTTTGCATGGTAGAGATACAAGGCCTCCTCACAATTCTAAAAAGGCTAAACGAAAGCGTAGATAGAGTCAGCTCTACAGTGCAAAGGCCACCTCCAAGTGGCTGAGAGGCGCTTCTGGATCAGTGGATCCACTAAGACATAACACCAAGCTTCTTCTGAAGTTGAAATGGTTTAGAAGTCTTCTAATGACGATTAGTGTCGAACCCTTCAGTGTACGAGCGTTCTTTCACCCAACGCTTTGAGAAGACAAGAAAGCAGTGCAGGTCAAAACCCTGCGCAGCGAGGCCCCCAGGATCAGCTACTGATTGTGCGTAAGTGAGTAACATAAGGTGTGTCCCTCGCACCCTGGCGACCCACCCGACTGACCCGCGCTTAACAGGAAGAACGACGCCTGGCGGCCCAACCCTTCCTGGATGATCCCACCCGGACGAACCGCGATCTCGCTGAGCAATTCGGCGTTGCAGAAGTGACCATCCGTGCCTGGCGTGCGCGGATTCGCCAGCGAGGCGAGGAAGCGCTGCGCGCTTCGCGCTCTACTGGTCGTCCGCATCATCTGAGTGTGGATCAACAAGCGGTGATTCAGGCGATCATCGAAGATGATCCCCGGCAGCATGGCTTTGAGACCAGTGCCTGGACGACCCTGCGCATCCGACAAGTCATCGGTCAGAAATTCGATGTCTGGCTGGATCGGGGACATCTCTCGCGCAAACTTCGGGGGTGGGGGTTCTCGTATCAGCGGCCCGTGGTGCGGGCCGTAGAACGTAACGAAGAGCATGTGGCGACCTGGGTTCGAGTGCAAGGTGAAGCCCTGGGGAAAAAAAATCGCTGATGGCGCCACTGTCGTCTTCCTGGACGAGAGTGGGTTCAGCTTAAAAACGACCAGGGTGCGGACCTGGGGCCGGTGTGGGCAGACCCCGGTGTTCCCCACTCGACTCCGCTGGGAACACCTCTCGGTGATCGGGGCCATCACGACTGGGGGCCAGTTTTTTCAGCACACCCACCACGGTGCCATTCGATCGCCTCAGGTCGTGGCCTTCCTGGAGCATGTGTTGCGTCACATCGCGGGTGAGGTTGTCGTGGTCCCGGACCGGGCCATGATTCATCGCGCCAAAGTCGTCCAGGCGTGTGTGGCGACGTAAACGACACATCCTGGTCGACGCCTTGGGCCTGCTTCTCCAAGTGGTCGTGCATCCTGCGGACGTCCAGGATCGTGAAGGCGGCAAACTCGTCCCAGATGGCGTGAGGCAGACGTATCCGAAGCTGGAGAAGATCTGGGCGGACCATGGGCGGACCAGGGCTACGCCGGCGGCTTGCTGCGGTGGGCCAAAGACAGCGCGGGACTCGTGGTGGAAGTGGTTTACTCCTAATGGCGACAGGCCAAGCGGTACTCACCGGACCTCGTGGAGGACGTGGATCCCCGCAAGACGTTTCACGTCTTGCCGCGCCGCTGGGTCGTGGAGCGCATCTTCGCCTGGCTCGGAAAATGCCGTCGCCTGTCCAGAGACTACGAAGCGCTTCCAGAAACCACCGAGATGTTGGTGCATCTGGCCATGATTCGCCTCATGGTGCGCCGGCTGGCTCGGGAACCCCCTGGAGCTGAGCTGGCGGTAAACCCAACAAGTGCCCGCCGCTGAGGATCATCTTCTCGAGCCTTCTGATCTGGCGTAACGCCTCTGGATCCGCTGCACCTGGATCATCGTAAAAGTTCTCCTCATCCACTTCTGGCGGGAAGGCGGTCAGACGGACAGTTACGGACAGGCCCTGTTACGAGTAAGAGACCTGGAGGTCTCGAGCCATGCGGCCGGTGACTTTGAACCATTAAGCGTCCCAATATACCGGGTAGGGGTAGGGCTCGTCTTGGTCGTCATCAATCCTTCGTGCTGCCGCACCGCGTCTAGGGCGACATTCCTCTCAAAGTATCAGCCGCTGAGCATTGGCGAGAAAGACAATATAGAGTGCAGGCAACCAAGAAAGTGCCATAATTTTGGCACATCATGACATTATTAGATCGAAACCACGACAGGGTCTGGAGTGCAATCCTGAATTCCCCCTTGCCTGTTCGCGTGATTGTAGAAGCCGGAGATCAGGGAATGGTGTTCGGTGAGTTAGAGGACCTTGAGGCTTACTACAATACTAACAACCCGAAAGAGCCCGTTCTTAAAATTGGTAAATTGATTTTAGACAAAAAACTTAAAGAGACACACAAACTGACACATGGAGAATATATATTAGTCCAAATTTCCCCAGAAAACCTGCCTAAAGTCTCCAATCATAAGGCTTGGGGGATATTTATATGCAAGATAACTCCTGAGCAGTATCACCAATTCACTATAAACCATCCACTGATGGGCAAAGATAATATATATACTCTTTGGAATGAATTTACTAATATACAACGTAATATTCAAGCAGAGGTTGATAAAGCATTTGAGGAAAGAAGTCAAATAATTAGAAATAGAGAAATAGAATTAGAAAGAGTAAAAGATACGTACGATACGGATTATCAAAATAAGATCGATGGTCTGACCGAAGAACAGGCAGAATTAAAAGAAAAATATAAAGAACTGGCTATTGCACAAGAAAATCTCAAAATCAGAGAAACAGAATTTGAACAGGCTGTTAAGTGGTATGATCGTGTTGGCGGACAAGAAGCCTTTGAGCGCGCCGCCGCTGCGCGTTTGAAGTTTACTCACTTTACTCCACACGAAAGGCGGAGTAAGCGCCCGTTGGCAGTAATAAAAAGTCTCCAAAACGCAATAAGAGAATCTGGATTTCAGGTATTAGATGAAAGTCTCGACCAAAATTCAGATCAGACTTTGGAAAGCTGGTTGACCTGTTTCCTAGCTTCAACCCTCACAGGCCAGCTTCTCTTGCTTAGTGGGCCGGCTGGAGCGGGTAAATCCGCGTTGTGTATGCGGCTCTCACAACTGTTAGGTGTGGCGTACAGTGTTATTCCAGTTCGACCAAGCTGGACGGAAGCAAGTGACCTACTTGGGTTCTACAGTCAAACAAGATCGAGCTTCAATGCTACGCCCTTTACTGAGGCGCTGATGAGCGCAGTAGAGCATGACAAAGGAGATGGCTTGAGCCTAATTTCCCTAGATGAAATTAACTTGAGTCGTCTGGAAGATTATGCAGCAGACCTCCTCTCGCAGTGGGAAAAAACATTTCAAGCACATGAAGTCGGATGCATCCGTCTGTATGCTGAAAGCATATATGATGATCTAGAGTTGGCTGAAGAGGCTAAATCAAAATCACATATGCTAAATAAAGTTATTTTTCCACCTGTTGTTGACCTCCCGCGAAGTTTAGTGATTGCCGGAACGCTTAATGCGGATCAGGCAGGTGAACCGCTCAGTCCAAAAGTGTTAGACCGGTCCTATGTGATTCAGGTCCCAGCATCTTCATCAGCAAAGCTATTGCCTATACGTCAACAAAAAACGCCCCTGAATCCCGTTTGGTCCTTAAGTAAATCGGATATTGATTCACTGCGACAATCCGCTCAAGAAGTGAATCAAGATATGGTGGATACTTGGAAAAAAATCTGTGGTTGGCAACCGTTTCTAGACGGCCTTGGCATTCCGGTTAGCTACAGATCCCAACAAGCCTTTTCAGCACTTGCACACGCTGCGATGTTACTAACAGACAGCTCTATTCAGAAAAATATAACCAAGCGGGCAGTCTTGAATGCAGCTGACATCTATATTCAAACTAAGCTTCTGCCTTGGATAAACTTTCCTGCTGAGGATTATGAAAAGGGCAGACATCTTGTCGAATGGCATGAAAAAATTTTACGCGAGGTTCACTTTGAGGGTACGAAGCGTGCGTTAACTATATTAAAAGACGCTTATAACGAAAATAAACACGTCAACTATCTGAGATAACTATGCAGCTAATATTTGAGGGAAGGGATGAAGGCACACAGAATTGGATTGCCTTGCCAATCAGTACGTTGCCTGAGGGTATATATGCTAATTATCTCCAGTATTCAGGTGAGTGGCGTGTACGTTTGGCACACGGATATCAAACACGTCGTATTTATGCCCGTGCGAACAATGGTGAAATGCTGGAGCTGGAATATGACAGTTCCTCTAATTCTTTCTCACCTAAGAAAAAAACTAGGTTGTCTGAGTCAGGTACTGGTCAACTATATCTTTACAATACTAACCAAGAACAGCTTTCCCCCAGCCTAGATATTCACCCAAATGGTCTAAGCGAAAATGATTTCAAAGCTATCATTGAGAGATTAAAATATTTAGCAATCAACGAGAGCAGCTATGTAGGTGCAGCTCTTCATAACGAGCTGTCAAATAGTTCAGGCCAAATTAGCCAAGCATCTCCTTATCTACCAGTTGAATATGCCCTCTCTTCGGCTCAAGGCCTAATCCATCTAGGAAAAGTTCTTCGACAGCACTGGCCTTACATTGAGCGACAACACTCCATGCGTTTGGCATCGCTGCGGCAAACCGTGCCCAGCAGCCGGGCTGAGCGATCGGCCCGTGGCCAAGAGGCTCTTTCTAGGAATCCTACACGCCCTACTGTCACTGTATATGCTAAGCGTAGAACGACAAATACACCTGAGAATCAGTTCTTGTCCTTCCTTTTGATTGATGTTCTGGTAAAAAAAGCGCGGCGAATTGAGAATCAGTTGCAAGAGCTAGCTGGATATACTCAAGATCACCTAAGCAAGCAAACTGATCACCAAGAAAGGACTAAAAAAGACATTGCTAGCCTAGAAATTGCTAAAGCAGAGCTTGAAGGTTCTATTGCAATTAAGAAAAAAGATGTAGAAAAGAACCCGTCTCTTAAAGCGTCAAATTCTCCAAATCTTATTCAGCTGAAGAGAGAAAAAGAAAAATTGACGAGAGAAATCTTCGCTAAAGAGAACGAACACAAGCGTACAAAAGCACGCATAGAAATTCTTACTGGTAGCTTAGAAAAGCTTATTACCGCCCAAAAAGCGCTTACAGATAACTCAGTGTGGAGCTCTAGGGCTCTCACGGTCCCCTGGTTGAAAGGAGTAGTGCCTCTGCGAGCCTCTCCAACACGACCATCACCCTACTTGGTACGGTCCGAACATTATGCACAGGTTTACCGCACATTTATTCAGGTCCAGCGCCTCCCTCAAATCGCACAGCTTACAAAACAGGAGGGTTCAATAACCTCTACGTTGGCTGGCCTTGCGCCAACCACTCTCCTTTTCGAACAATGGGCTTTTCTAGAATGTTATGATTCGCTTTTGGAAATGGGATTCACAGCCTTAGGCGCTTCTCCTATGACTGATCAACTTGGCCCTGTTGGGAGAAATTCACCGTTTAAAGGTAAGAGTTATCGTTTGACAATGATGATTCAGACTCATGGTAAGTCAGTAGTAAATACGGAAAGTAAATCAAATCCAGAAGAACAACCTCGCAGGAAAATTGAAATAACACTCAAATATGAAAATGAGGATAAAGATACAGGGCGCTGCCCTGATATAACTGCTGTAATAACAGTCACCAATGAAATGAACGGGGAAGTCACGGAATATCCTCCGGTCTTCTTGGATGCTAAGTACAGGAACTACAAAAGCATGAAACTTGGACATCCAATTAAAAAATATGATAGTTTTATTCGTACCTATGGCTCGATGATTGGAGGAGATTTTCTTGCAACAGCCAAGGAGCATTATTTGGATTCGCTTAATGGATTAGCCTCATTCATCCTTCACTCTGATCCAGAGGTAAAAGATTTCTGGGGAGAGGTTTCCTACCATGAGGCGTTTAATCCCGGGGCTCAATATACTAGCGAGACTGAATCTGCCCTCCACCGTTATGGTGGTCTCTGCATCCGCCCAACTCAAAATACACAACAAACCTTTAGAACTTTTTGGTGGATGATCTTTACATACCATCTTAAGTTGGTAGATATATGTTTCCCTTGTCGGCAACATGTACCGGGCAAAAAAGCAAAAAGAGGTAAAGGACACTTCTATTCTTGCCCCGACTGTATGGATTGGTGGGTAGTGAATGTCTGTGGACCAAAAGAGCATATTTTAATAAAACATGTTGAGCGCTCGTTTCACCGTCAATTATTAGGTCAGCATGGACTCTATTATCTTTGCCCAGATTGTGGCGCTGGGAAGCGGTAGAACCATTATAGAGGTCACAATGTAAACCCGCGAAAGCGTTTGGATGCGCACCGATTCCTAGCCGAGTAGGGCTGTGATTTTTGCGGCGACCTTCTCCTGTGCGTGAACAGTGTGCCTTGCGCGTGCCTTGTCGGCTAAGGGTTTACAAGCTGTGTGTAGGGATCAAGCGGCATTACGCGAATTGGATAAGGCCGTGAAACTCGCCTTTTGGGCACTTCAAGGCTGCAATGGTCATTCAAGGAGATGGCAGAGCTTCCACCTACGATTGTCGAGCATCAGCATAGGTTTGGGCACCACTCCCGGTGGGTTAGAGAGCAGTCTGGTGGCAGCGACCTTGGCGGCCGCTCACGCTTTGCCCGCTGGCACGCATGGCGTATTTATTGATCACGGCGTAGATTTGCATCCATAAGGTGTTGCGGGAGGTCAACATACCGAACACGTTGCCACGCACCAGTCAGCTTCTCCTTCAATGCCACCAAGGTGCGGGCGCAAAAATTCCCCAGCACATGGCGCTTGATATACGCCCAGACCAGCTCAATGGGGTTCAGCTCCGGAGCATACGGCGGCAGAAACACTACAGAAAGGCGTTCGTGGGTCTCCACGAACGCCTGCACGGCTTTAGCCCGATGGATGCCTGCGTTGTCCAGCACGACCACCAGGTCTCCCTGAACGTGTCGCAACAGGTGCTGGAAAAATCCGATCACATCCCCGCTGCGGATCGCGCCTGTTTTGGTGTTCTGGAGGAACTGTCCACCCGACGTGATCGCCCCAATCGTCGAGAGCTTTTCCCAATTCGCTGGCAAGGTGACCAGGGGCGTCACGCCCCTGGTGGACCAGGTCCGCCTCAGCACACCTTTCAGGGCAAAGCCCACCTCATCCAGGTAGACCAGTGTGGCGCCCTCAG
>NZ_BMPP01000017.1 GCF_014647655.1 Deinococcus malanensis | reverse complement strand
AACGTGGAGGAGCTCAAGGCCCGGTTGATCAGCGCTTGGCAGCGTGTACGATACATCCAGCTTCCACAGCACTTGATGGACTCAAACTTATGCCGAGATCAATAAGCTGTGCAATTTGTCCAGCACCCGCAAGATGGCGTCGTGGGGCCAGGGCCAGCGCACCGCCTCCGGGCCCTCAAATATCCTCGCTCCCGGTATCCATCCGGACCACCCGGGGCTGGAACTCGGCCACGATGTCCACCAGGTCGCTCTGACGGGCAATGACCTCCTCGATGCGCTTGTACGCCTGAGGGGCCTCGTCGATTCCGCCGCCGATCAGGGTGATGCCGCGCTGCTGAAGGTAGCCCTGCACGTCCTTTTTCGCCAGGCTTTTGGCGGCGGCCTTGCGGCCCAGCTGGCGGCCGGCGCCGTGGCTGGCACTGTTTAGCGCGCCTTCCTCGCCGCGCCCGCGCACCACGAAGCCGGGGTCAGCCATGCTGCCCGGAATCAGGCCCAGGCGGCCGCGCTCGGCGGGGGTAGCCCCCTTGCGGTGGACGATCAACTCGCGGCCCTTATGAATCTGCTTCCAGGCCAGGTTGTGGCTGTTGCTGACCTGCGCGGTGGGACGCACGTTCAGGGCGTGGGCCAGCCGGCGGTGAATCAGGTCATGGTTGGCCAGCGCGTAGCGTCCGGCCAAATTCATGGCCTGCCAGTACGCCTCGCCCTCATGCGTGTCCATGGGCAGCCAGGCCAGCTTCTGGGCGGCGCGGTCAAGGTTGGGGTGCAGTTTCTGGGCCAGCGCCGTGAAGTGCCCGGCCACCTGGGCGCCAAAGCCACGGCTGCCGCTGTGGGACAGCACCGCCAGGTACTCGCCGGGTTCCATGTCCAGGTCCGCCTCGCGCAGTTTCAGGGTGCCGAACTCCACGAAGTGGTTGCCACTGCCCGAGGTGCCGATCTGTTCGGCGGCCTTGGGATACAGGTGGCGCAGCAGCGGCTGGTCCTTCCAGGTGCTCTCGTGCAGCACCTCGTGGTCCTGGCGGTCGCGCTTCTCAAACCCCACGCCGGCACCGAAGCGGGTGTGCTTCATCAGCAGGCTGCGCGCCTCGTCGGTGCTCAGGGCTCCGGGCGCGATGGGCAGCACACTCAGCATCATGCTGCAGCCGATGTCCACGCCTACGCCGTAGGGAATGACCGCGTTCTCAGTGGCCAGCACCCCGCCGATAGGCAGGCCGTAGCCCACGTGGGCGTCGGGCATCAGGGCGCCGGCGCGGCTGACCGGCAGGCGCATGGCGACGTCCATCTGGTCGTGCGCAGAAGGCTCGATCAGGTCCTGGCCCCAGACGCGGTAAGGCAGAGGTATGGAGCGCAGCGCGGCACTCTGGCGCGACACCGTGGCCTGCTGCTGTTCATGAAGCTCTGCCGCCAACTCGGCGTAGACACCGCCGCTGAGGTAGCCGGTGGGGTTGTTCTGCACGGCCTGGAGCTCTTCGAGGATGTCGTTACGCCCGGCACCCGCGTCCTCACGGAGGTTGGCGGCGTCCAGCGCCAGTTTGATCGCCCGTTTCTCAAAGCCGAGCTTCTGAATGTGTTTGCCGTTCATGGGTTCATCCTGCTGGGGTGGAGTGGGCCTGCGGCTCAGGGCAAATGAAGGGGCCCTGAGGCTTGGCGGCCCCGGATCTGAGTCTGGTGTCCTGGCCTTGGAAGCTGCATCCGCCAGGTGGCCGGGTGCACCCCAGGCATGCTGGCCTGACAGGCCCCTGAAGCCCAGCGCCTAGCTTCAGGGTATGAACACGTCGTGGCAGACACTAAAAATGGTCAGGACTCTGGGGCTGCTGGCGCTGCTCGGTGCCGGGAGCGCCGGGGCGGTGGCCATCGAGGGCCAGATCCGCAACGTGACCCAGGTCAAAGAGCAGCTCGGTGAGCAGGACGTGCGCGTGCTGCTCGCCAATTTCACCGAGGGCCGCATCGTGGGTCTCAGCACGCTGCGCGGCGGGCTGTTCAGCATCGATATTCCCACCTCGTTCCGTCCCGCGACGGCCCCCATGAACCTGTGTCCCGGGGTCACGGCCCGCCCGTCCGAGCCGCGCACCTACATTGCAGAGAGCCTGCTGGTCTATCAGGCCGGGAAAAACAGCGCCGCGCTGCTGATCCAGGCCGACCACCCCACCGATCCGACGCGGCGTACCCAGTGGGTCTACAGCGACCGCGCCGCGACCATCAAGGGCCGCTGCACCGGCCTGAACTCGCACTACGACCTCAAGCTGCGCCGTGGCTGGACCGCCGTGATGACGACCAGCGAATCGGGCGCCTTCCGGGTGACCAACGCCACGCCGGGCCTGCCCTACTGGGTGCAGGGAAGCTTTACGCCCAATGCGCGTACGGTGTACGGCAGCCTGTTTGGCCGGGAAAGCCTGTCACGCTGAGGAATTGGCTGCACGCAGGGTCAGGGCATCACGCGCTTCCCCTACCTCATTCCAGGGCAGGGTCTCGGTCAGGCGCTCCAGGGTGTCCTCGGGTCCCTTGCCGGCCAGCAGCACCGTGTCGCCGCTGCCCGCCGCCTGAATGACATGCCGGATCGCCTCACGCCGGTCGCCGATGCTTCTGAAGTTGGTGCGGCCCGCCTCCCGGGCGCCACGCTCCATCTCGCCCAGAATGTCCGCCAGCGGCGTGTCACGGCAATCTTCCTCGGTAAACACCGCGTGATCGGCCAGGCGCGTAGCCACCTCGCCGAGGGGCGCGCGTTTGCCCGGGTCGCGGGGACCACCGGCCGAGCCGATCAGCACCCACAGCTGCCCGGTGGTGGTGGCCCTCAGGGTGCTCAGTGCTTTTTCCAGGCTGGGCGGCGTGTGTGCAAAATCCACGATGACCCGCACCTCCTGTCCCTCGGCAGGCACGAGTTCCATGCGTCCGGGCACACCCCGGAAGCTGGCCAGACCTGCGCTCAGCTGCGCGGCGCCCACCCCCAGATGGGCGGCGGCAGCCATGGCCGCCAGCGCGTTGGCCACGTTGAAGCGCCCGATCATCGGCAGGGCGGCGTCGAAAGCACCCAGCGGCGAGGTGACCCGGAAATGCAGGCCGGTCAGCCGTTCCTGGATGTCCGTGGCCTGCCAGTCGGCCCCGGCGCCCTCCAGGCTGTAGGTTGTTTCGGCCGGCGCCACGCCGCGCAGCTGTGCGGTCCAGGGGTCGTCGGCGTTCAGGACCGCGAAGGGCGCGCGCTCGACCAGCCGGCGCTTGTCGGCGAAGTAGTTTTCCACCGTGCCGTGAAAGTCCAGATGCTCGCTGGTCAGGTGCGTCCACACCGCCACGTCCCAGTCCACCGCGCGCACCCGGTCCAGGGCCAGGGCATGGCTGCTGGCCTCCAGCACCACCGCGCCCGCGCCGGCGGCAACCATGTCCCGCAGCGTCTGCTGCACCTGCGGGGCCTCGGGCGTGGTGAAGTGGGCCGGGAAGTGCCTCAATTCGCCGTCGGGCAGCTCAAAGCCCACGGTAGACAGCAGTCCTGTCTTCAGTCCGGCCTCGCGCAGCAGGTGACGGGTCAGCCAGCTGGTGGTGGTCTTGCCGTCGGTGCCGGTGATGCCTATGACCTTCAGCACCCGGCTGGGGTGTCCGGCCAGCGCCGCTGCCGCGTCGGCCAGTGCAGCACGGGCGGAGGGCACCTGCAGGTAGGGCAGCGGCGAGACCATTCCATCAGGCAGGCCCTCGCCCAGCACGGCGATGGCGCCCGCTTCCCTGACCTGCCCCAGAAAGCTGTGACCGTCGAACTTCGCGCCACGGATCGCCACAAAGGCAAAGCCGGGCTGCACCCAGGCCGCGTTGTGGGTCACGCCGCCGACCGGTAGGTCCGGCAGCCTGGTGGTGGAAACGTTCAGAGCGGCGGCCAGATTGTGCAGACGCATGCCCGGCAGAGTACCAGCCCTTATAACGGTCACTACGACAGTGGACAGTATTCGGGTCAGCGCAGCAGCGGCAGGCCGATACCATGCGCCTGGATTCGGGTGCAGACCCACTGAAAAGCACCCGGGTCCGCCACGAAATCCAGCTCGTCGCCGTTGACCCGCACCACCGGGCAGGCGTCGAAGGTGCTGACCCAGGCGTCGTACAGGCGGTTCAGCCCGCCCAGATAGGCGTCAGGAATGTCCTGTTCGTAGGCGCGTCCACGCTGCGCGATGCGTTTTTTCAGGGTGGGCAGCGTGGCATCGATGTGGATCAGCAGGTCGGGCACCCGCAGGGCCGGCAGCACGCCCTCGTACAGCCCGCGGTAGGTGTCCCAGTCGCGTCCTTCCATCTGCCCGGACTCGAACAGGTTGCGCGCAAAGATGTTGGCGTCTTCAAACACCGTGCGGTCCTGGATCACGTAACGGGCGCCCGTCACCGTGTTCAGGTGCTGTTCGAGCCGCCGGGACAGAAAGTACACCTGCGAGTGAAACGAGTACCGCCGCATATCTCGGTAGAAATCTTCCAGGTAGGGATTGTCCGCGTAGGGCTCGTACACCGGCCGCAGCCCGTAGCGCTCGCTGAGCATGCGCGTCAGGGTGCTTTTACCGCTGCCGATGTTGCCGGAAATGGCGAGGTACATATCAGATCACCATGGATGCGCCGGCAGGCCCCGGGCGGGCGCGAGAAGCAGACAGCCGAGAAGCAGACGGCACAGTGCCGGACAGGTCAGTCGGCGGCCGTTTTGGGCTGCAGGGCGTCGTGAATGCGCTCCAGAATGACCTGCTCGTCCTCGGTGCGGCCCACGAAGTCGTACTCGCCAGCTTCAATGGTCAGCAGCGGGTGCCGGTAGGTGCGGAAGTAATCGTCGTAGCGGCTGGTCAACTCGGCCAGGTAGCCCGCCTGCATGTCGCGCTCGAACGGGCGCCCACGCCGGGCGATGCGGCGCAGCAGTTCGTCGGTGTCGGCCCGCAGATACACCACCAGATCCGGGGTGGGCAGGCGCGGCGAGAGGTGTGCGTACAGATCCTCATACAAATGGAACTCGGCGTCCTTGAGGTTCATGGCCGCAAAGATGAAATCCTTGTCGAACAGGTAGTCGCTGACCACGTTGCCGCTGAACAGCCCCGGCTGTGAGAGGGCCGAGAGCTGCTTGAAGCGTGAGAGCAGGAAGAAGACCTGCACCTGGAACGAGTAGGCGTCTGGCTGCTCATAGAAGTGCGCTAGAAAGGGGTTTTCCTCGACGATCTCCAGGTTGAGTTCGGCACCGTAGCGCGCGGCGAGCCGCCCCGCCAGGCTTGTTTTTCCTACCCCGATTGGGCCTTCCACCACAACGTACATGACAGCTCAGAGCATAGCGCCGCCCGCACATGAAGACCTGATCAAGGGCCCCTTTGGGGGGAGGCCGGTTACTGCAGCGTGCGTTTGAGCAGCGTGACCTTCACGTCCACGGCCTTCTTGTTGCGCCACACCCGCAGGGTGACCGTCTGTCCTGGGCGCCGGGCAGCCACCAGCCGCACCACGTCGAAGGAACTCTGCACCCGCTGCCCGTTGACCGCCACGATGATGTCGCCCAGCGGCGAGAGCAGCTGCCCGCGACTGTTGCGCAGCGAGCCGCGCAGGCCCGCACGCGCACCCGCGGTGCCGGCCGGAACCTCGTCCACCAGGGCCCCTTCGCTGCTGCTCAGGCCGGCCAGGCTGCGCAGGGCCGGGTCCAGGGTGTCGAGGTCCACCATGGTGACGCCCAGCGTGCCACGCTGCGGGACCCCGATCTTCTCCAGGTCGTCCAGGCTCTGCTTGACTAGATCGCCGGGCAGCGCGATGCCGATCACGCCCGGCACCACGGCGTTGGGCGCGGCGTTCGCATCCGCTACCCCCACGACCGCGCCGCGCGAGTCCAGGATCGGTCCGCCGCTGTTGCCCTGCTGGATGCTGGCGGTGGTGATCAGGTACTGCCCGACCTCCTGCGCCAGATTGTCACCGCGCGGCACGTCACGCGCGCTGGCCAGCACGCTGAACACGCCGGTACTCACGAAGTTCTGAATTTTCAGCGGGGTGCCGATGGTGATGAGCTTCTGGCCCGGGATCAGGCGGGCGCTCTGGCCAAAGGCCAGGGTTTTGGGAGCGGTGACGCCGTTGACGCGCAGCACCGCGATATCGATATCGCGGTCCACGCCCTCAATCCGCGCGGGGACCCGTCGACCGTTGTACAGCACCACGCTGATCGATTCCTGGTACTGAATGACGTGATAGTTGGTCACGATCAGGTCCTTCTTATAAAAAAACCCGCTGCCGGTCTCGTTGGGGTCGTCTCCGGGTTGCAGGGCGTTCTTGCGCAGGCGCACGTCCACACGTACGACTGCCTGCAGGGCCTTCTGGGTAACTTCGACCGTATTGATCTCGTCGTTGGTGACGAGGGCCTTCTGCGCCGTGACACGGCCAGTGACATACGCGCCCGTGGCCGCTGCTGTCAGGAGCGCCGCCAATCCCAGGGCGCGTGCTGCTTTCACTCGCCGCCTTTGCTGCCCTCGTCCTTGGGGCGGGAGTCGTTGACATAAAAACCGCTGCCTTTGAAAGCAATACCGGGGCGGGCAAGGATCCGTTTGATGGCCACGTCGGTCTCGGGATGGCGGGTGAAGGGGTCGTCACGCATACTTTGGGTCAGCTCGTAAATCTCGCCGGTTTCGATGTTCTTATACAGGTAGGTGGGCATGTGCAGTCTCCGTGCAGCCCCCGAAAGGGGCAGTGGGCCAATCCTAACGCAGCCCCCATGGGAAAGGCATGCGACCCGTCTTGCCAGGGCGTTCAGATTCGCTGGCCAGGGCACTCGTCTAGACAGTACAGTCAGGGTATGGCTCAACATTCCAAGGAGTCCGGTTTCCGTACCCGGGCCGTTCACGCTGGTCACGGCCTTGACCCTGTCACCGGCGCGCACGCTGTGCCGATCTATGCCACCTCTACCTTCGGGTACGGGAGTGCCGAGCGTGGCGCCCGCCTGTTTGCCGGCGAGGAAAGCGGATACTTCTACTCACGTCTGAGCAACCCCACCGTGCGGGCCTTCGAGGAGAAGGTCGCCAGCCTGGAAGAAGCCGGAGACGCGGTGGCCTTCGGAAGTGGGATGGGTGCGGCGAGTGCCATTGCCCTGACCTTCCTGAAAGCCGGGGATGAGGTCGCCTTCATGGGTCCGCTGTACGGCGGGACCGAGGGCCTGCTGCGCGACATCCTGGGCCGCTTTAACGTCACGGTACACGACGTGCGTGACCTGGACGAGTTGCGGAGCATCATGAACGAGCGCACCCGGCTGGTGTGGCTCGAAACCCCCACCAACCCGACCCTGCGCGTGGTAGACCTGCGGGCCGCCTGCGACATCGCCCACGCCACCGGAGCACTGGTGGTCGTGGACAATACTTTTTCCACGCCCTACCTGACCCGGCCGCTGGAGCATGGCGTGGACCTGGTGATGCACTCGGCGACGAAGTACATCAGCGGGCACGGCGATGTGGTGGCCGGGGTTATTGCTGCCAGCAGCGAACTGGTGGCCGAGCTGCGTCTGCATGGCCTGCGTCACGTGGGCTCGGTGCTGGGGCCCTTCGAGGCCTACCTGCTGCTGCGCGGCCTGAAAACCCTGCCGCTGCGCATGGAGGCCCACTGTGCCGGAGCGCAGGCGCTGGCCACCGCGCTGCTGGGGCACCCCGGCGTGCAGGCGGTGCACTACCCGGGGCTGCCCACGCACCCTGGACATGAGCTGGCCGGACGGCAGATGAAGGCCTACGGCGGGCTGGTCAGCCTGGATCTGGGTTCGCAGGACGCCGCCTTCCGATTCCTGAACGCCCTGACACTGTTTACCCAGGCCGTCAGCCTGGGTGACGTGGAAAGCCTCTCGTGCCATCCGGCCAGCACCACCCACCAGCTGTTGGGTGAGGAGACGCTGGCCCGCCAGGGCGTCACGCCTGGACTGGTCCGGCTGTCGGTGGGCATCGAGGACCCCCAGGACCTGATCGACGATGTCATGCAGGCTTTGCAGGCTGCTCAGGAGCGCTCACCCGTCTCCCGTTGAGGCACATACTCACCTGAGGCCCCGGGCAGATGCTATGCTGCCCGGCGAACCTTTGGTGTCGGGTTCACACGAAACAGGGCAGCGCAAGGCCTGTCGGCTGCATTTGCTGGCACAGACAGGATACGAGGTGGAGGTCAGCGATTTTTCTGCGGATGCCTCCAGGCCCCTGACTCACGGGCCTACCCGACTTACCCCGGTAAGTGAAGCGCGGCGATAACCCTTACGGCAACGTAAACATAAGGCCGGGCAGTGAAGAAAATCAGATCAGACACCGGACCCCACGGCTTATGTTGTCGGGATCAGAAGCAGTGGCATACGGTCATGGAGCGCTGGAGCGCCCGGCCGTGAGCCCTGCCTCGCAGGAGCAACTATGTGCGGAATTGTCGGATACATCGGTCCCAAGCAGGCGCAGGACGTGCTGATCTCGGGTCTCTCCAAGCTGGAGTACCGCGGCTATGACAGCGCGGGTGTGGCCATCGGCGACGGCGCATGCATCACGGTGCGCAAGAAGGCCGGCAAACTGGCCAACCTCAGCACCGAACTGGAAGCCACGCCGCTGGCCGGCACGCTGGGCATCGGTCACACCCGCTGGGCCACCCACGGCCTGCCAAATGACACCAATTCGCACCCGCATGCCACCGAGGACGGCCGGATTGTCATCGTGCACAACGGCATCATCGAGAACTACCTGAGCCTCAAAGAAGGCCTGATCGCCCGCGGCCATGGCTTTAAAAGCGAGACCGACAGCGAGGTGCTGGCCCACCTGATCGAGGAAGCCTACAAAGGTGACCTGGAAAGCGCGGTGCGCACGGCCCTCTCGCAGGTGCGCGGAGCCTACGGCATCGTGGTCACGCATGTGGACCACCGCGAGATTGTCGCAGCCCGCACGGTCAGCCCACTGGTGATGGGCGTGGGCGAGGGCGAGATGTTCCTGGCCAGCGACGTGCCAGCCCTGCTGGCCTACACCCGCAACATGGTCTTCCTGCACGACGGCGACATGGTCGTGCTGAATGACGACGGCTTCCGCGTCACCGACCTGCAGGGCAACGCGCTCAACCGCGAGATCGAGCGTGTGGAATGGGACGCCGAGGCCGCCGAGAAGGGCGGGTACGACACCTACATGCTCAAGGAGATCTACGAGCAGCCCCAGGCACTGACCAACACCCTGATCGGCCGTCTGCACGACGAGACCGGCGAGGTGAACCTCGACATCAACCTGGACCCCGGCAGCTTCAAGCGGATTTCCATTATCGCCTGCGGCACCGCCTACTACGCCGGGTTGGTCGGCGAGTACTTGATCGAACAACTGGCGCGCATTCCGGTCGAGGTGGACGTGGCCAGCGAGTACCGCTACCGCGATCCCCTGGTCAGCGAGAACACCCTGGCGATTGTGGTCAGCCAGAGCGGTGAGACGATTGATACCCTCGAAGCCCTGCGTGAAGCCAAGAAGGGCGGCGCCAGGACGCTGGGTGTGATCAATGCCAAGGGCAGCTCCATGACCCGCGAGCTGGACGACACCCTGTACATCCACGCCGGCCCGGAAATCGGCGTGGCCAGCACCAAGGCCTACACGTCGATGGTCAGCGCCTTCCTGATGCTGGCACTGTGGCTGGGCCGCGCCCGCGGCACTCTGAGCGAAAAGGAAGGTGCAGAGCTGCTGCACGCGGCCCGTGAGCTGCCCCGCTTGGTGGAAGAAGCCCTGCAGCCCGAGCGCGTCGAGCGGATCCGACAGGTGGCCGAGAAGTACCATCAGGCCCGCGACTACCTGTTCCTGGGCCGTGGGGTGAACTCGCCGACCGCCTATGAGGGCGCCCTGAAGCTCAAGGAGATCAGCTACATCCACGCCGAGGCCTACGCCGCCGGCGAGATGAAGCACGGCCCCATCGCCCTGATCGATGCGAACCTGCCGGTCGTGGTGGTGGCCACCGAAAGCCGCCTGCTGGAAAAGACCATCAGCAACGTGCAGGAGGTGCGCGCCCGCGCTGGCAAGGTTATTGCCATCCTCAGCGACGGCGACACTGAGAACGCCCAGCACGCCGACGACGTGATCTACGTGCCGCGTGCCCACGAGATGGTCAGCCCCGTGGTGAACGCCATTGCCATGCAGCTGCTGGCCTACTTCACCGCCTCGGCCCTCGGTAAGGATGTGGACAAGCCGCGCAACCTGGCCAAGAGTGTGACCGTCGAGTAAGCACTGCGCCAGCTGGCAGGCCGTCGTTCTGGCGGCGTGCTGACTGATCCGCAAACCTCACTGTCCCGTCTTTTCCCGGCTGCCCTTCCTGACATATAAGGAAGGGCAGCCCTATTGATCTCTGGGCCTGCCTCCAGGGCTCACCTGCTTTCTTGAAAAGGCCCGGCGAACAGAGAAACCTGTCCTGTTGCCGGATGCTTACAAAGCTGTGGTACTTCGGCCCTGGTCACCGCCAAGGCCGGACGATATCCAGCCAGGCCATGGCCAGGAGGAAAAACTGCTGCCTTCCGGTGGCCCCGGCACCTCAATATGGGGTGCTGTCAGCCATGAGTCAGATTCTTGTATCGGTGCATTTCCCATACTTTTTCAAGCTGGGTTTCAGAGGGGAGCGTGGGCAGCCGGTGACAGGGTGGAAAAGGCATGAACAGGGAAAACCGGGGTGCCCTTTCCCAGACTGGGTGGGTCGCGTGCTGGCGGCTCTGGCGGTCTTTGTTCTGGTCTTCGGACTGCTGTGGTCTCCGGCTTCGGCACAACTTCCGCGTGCCGGGTCCGGCCCTCCAGCCCTAGAGGCCCAATTTCAGCTCCTTGAGGCCCGTGACCGCCAGTTTCCACGCACCGTCCGCGACATCCCGGCATGGCAGGACCGCCAGACACCCGTCCAGAAGGTCCGGTTTACAGGAGGGCGCTACTGGCTGGTTGCCGAGGTCCGCAACCCGAGTGCCGACACAGCCTGGGTGTTCAACCCACATGGCAGCCTGATCGAGCAGGTGAATGTGCGGGTTTATCGCCCGGGGCAGGCGGTGCAGACCTTCCGGACCGGCTACCGCGCCGAGCACCCCTATATGCTGCATTACGGCGTGGATCTGACCCTGCGCCCGGGTGAGCGGACCTGGGTGGTTGCGCAGATCCGCAGCCCCTATTTTGCCTCTCAGCCGGATTTCAGCTTTGTACCCCAGGACCGTTACCGTCAGCAGGTTAATCTGGACAACCTGCTGACCCTGGGTGCCTTCGGGGCGCTGCTGGCGCTGACCTTCTACAACCTGTTTATTTTTGCGGGCACCCGCAACCGCAGCTTTTTCTACTACGCGGCGTATACGCTGACCTACTGCGTGGCCTGGGCCTTTACCTTTCATGTTCCGGCGGACGTGTTTGGTTTCTACGATCTGCGCTGGCATTACGTGGGCTTCTTCCTGCTGCCGGTGCTCAATACCCTGTTTTACCTGCATTTCCTGAAGCTCGACCAGCGGCTGCCCCTGCTGGGCCGCCTGAGCCGGGTGAACCTGTGGCTGCCGCTGGCGCTGCTGCCTTCCTGTTTTCTGCTGCTGCCCTTTGCCCACATCCTGGCGACCGGCGTGATCTCGCTGTGGCTGGTGCTGGCCCTGGTGTGCGGGGTGGCGAGCTGGCGCCAGGGCTTTTACCCGGCCCGCTTTTTCGTGTTCGGGCTGCTGGCGCTGATGGTTCCTGCCACCCTGATCCTGCCGGCCAACGTTGGTCTGATTCCTGACCCGGTGCGCAACTCCGAACTGCTGACCCTGCTGGGGGGTACCCTGGACGGCATCCTGCTCGCTTTTGCGCTGGCGGATCAGATCCGGCTGCTGGTGAGAGACAACGTCTCCCATATTGTTCAGCTGCGGCGTGCGCTGCATCTGGCCGGAACCGACACGCTGACCGGGCTGCACAACCGCCATGCCTTCGAGCAGGCAGTGAGTACGCTGGATGAACGTCCATTTCTTCTGGTGCTGATGGACCTCGACGGCCTGAAAACCGTCAACGACAGCCTGGGGCATGCCCAGGGTGACGAACTGCTGCGCTCCTTTGCGCGGCTGCTGCGGGACATGGAAAACGAGCACATCACCGCCTACCGGCTGGGCGGTGACGAGTTTGCGCTGATCGCGCCACCCGAAGAGGAAGCGGCTCTGGTCTCCCGGCTGCGTGTGGCGGAAAAGGAGTTGCGCTCGGGCGGCTTTCCGACCTCGGGGCTCAGTGTGGGCGTGGCGCAGGCCGGGGGCGACCGCGCTGCCGGTCAGGTGTTCGAGGAGGCCGACCAGCGCATGTACCGGCACAAACACGCCAAGAAGGCCGACAAAGGTTCTTCAGACCTGCGGTAGTCCAGGGAAGGCGGCCGTGCCCATGCCAGGAACACCTCTACCTGTCAGGCAGTGCGTAGACTGCAGGCATCAACATGCAGACCTCTATTTCCCGCCAGCCGGTCCTTGCCCGTCAGGGTATGGTCGCCACCAGTCAACCACTCGCCGCGCAGGCAGGCCTGTTCATCCTGCGTGAGGGCGGCAATGCGGTTGACGCCGCCATTGCCACCGCCGCCGCCCTCACCGTGGTGGAGCCCACCAGCAACGGGATCGGCAGCGATCTCTTTGCGCTGGTGTGGGACAGTGGCGAGCTGCATGGGCTGAATGCCTCGGGGCGCTCGCCGGCGCTGCTGAACATGGACGCCCTGCCCGGTGGACAGATGCCCACCCATGGCTGGCTGCCGGTTACGGTTCCCGGAACGCCCCGGGGCTGGGCCGATCTGCACGCCCGCTTTGGCCGGCTGCCCTTCGAGCAGGTGCTGGCTCCAGCGATTCGCTACGCGCGCGAAGGTTACCCTCTGTCGCCCGTTCTGGCCGACGGCTGGCGACGCAGCATTCAGGTGTACCGTCGCCGCCAGGGACCGGAGTTCGAGGCCTGGCTGGAGACCTTCGCGCCGCAGGGTTTTGGGGCCGGAGTGGGGGAGATGTGGGCCTCCGAGGGGCACGCGCGGACCCTGGAGCGGATCGCGCAGAGCGGGGCAGCGGACTTCTACGACGGAGAACTCGCTGCACAGATCGATGCCCACGCCCGCGCGACGGGTGGACTGCTGCGTGCCGAGGACCTGGCCGCACATCAGAGCGAATGGGTCAAGCCCATCGGGGCCGCCTACCAGGGCCACACAGCCTGGGAGATTCCGCCAAACGGCCAGGGCATTGCCGCCCTGCTGGCCCTGGGCATCCTGGACGGCCTGGACCTGCCGTCCCGGCGCGATGACGAGTACGGCCTACACCTGCAGATCGAGGCGATGAAGCTGGGCTTTACCGACGCCAAGCGGTATGTGGCTGACCCCCAGCACGAGCAGGTGCCGGTGGACGCCCTGCTCTCGCCGGCCTACGCGGCCGCACGCCGCGCCCTGATCGGTGAGCAGGCCCTGGAGCCGGAACCCGGAGACCCGCAGTCGCACGGCACGGTGTATCTGGCCACCGCCGACGGAGACGGGCAGATGGTCAGCCTGATCCAGAGCAACTACATGGGCTTTGGCAGCGGTGTGGTCGTGCCCGGCACCGGTATCGCGCTGCAGAACCGCGGACATAACTTCAACCTGGAGCCCGACCACCCCAACCGCCTGGCGCCGGGCAAACGGCCCTACCACACCATCATCCCCGGGTTCCTGACCCGCCCCGACGGCACCCCGGCTGGCCCATTTGGTGTGATGGGCGGGTTCATGCAGCCCCAGGGCCACGTGCAGGTGGTGCTGAACACCCTGCGCTACGGTATGAACCCCCAGCAGGCGCTGGATGCCCCACGCTGGCAATGGACCGGGGGCAAGGTTGTGGAGGTCGAGCACGATCTGGGAGGCCAGCTCTCGCGGGCGCTGCAGGCACGGGGACATCAGGTGAAGGTGGAGTTGCAGGCCGGGGCCTTCGGGCGCGGACAGATCATCTGGCGTGACGGCAAAACCGGTGTGCTGACCGGCGGCAGCGAGTCCCGGGCGGACGGTCAGGTGGCGGCGTTTTGATCCTGCTGCTGGCCACGGTGGCCATTGGCCTGCTGGCCGGCGTGCTGGGGGCCATCCTGGGACTGGGCGGCGGCGTGGTCGTCGTGCCGGCGCTGGAGTTTGTGTTGCCGCAGCTGGGTCATCCCATCACCATCTCGCAGGCGGTGGCCATCAGCCAGTTCAGTGTGCTGGCGGTGGGCCTGTCGGGCGCGGCCGCCTACCTGCAGCAGGGCCTGGTGCGTGCCCGAACCGGGTACCTGCTGAGCCCCTACACCATCGTCGGCGGCACCATCGGCAGCGTGCTGGGGCTGGTGCTGCCGGCCCGGGCGGTGGCCACGGTGTTCGCCGTCCTGCTGCTGTATTCCGCCTATAACCTGGTGCGCGGCCTCAAACGGGTGGAAGTCGAGCGCGAGCCCAGCCCGCTGGTGCCGCCCGCCATGACCTTTGCCGGAGTCATGAGCGGCCTGCTGGGCATCGGTGGAGGCACGGTGCAGGTGCCGGTCATGAACCTGCTGGGCGGCCTGCCGATCCGGCAGGCGATTGCCACCAGCACCTTCATCATGGGGCTGACCGCTGTGGCCAACGCCCTGATCTACCAGGCCGGTGGATTGCTCGACGCCCGGCTGGCTTGCGGGGTGGCACTGGGCGTGCTGGTGGGAGCACGGGCCGGTGCGGGCCTGCAAAAGCGCATCCCGGACCGGGAACTCAAGCTGTTCTTCTCGGTGCTGCTGGTGTTCACGGCCGCGCAGCTGCTGTACAAATACTGGGGGCAGGGATGAACGCAGAACACCATGAAACCCGTGTGCTGCCGGCATGGCTGTATCCGGCGGCCTTCTGGCTGGCGTTGCCGGTGCTGCTGCTGAGCCTGCTGCTTCCAGGCGGCGCCGAGATCGGGGTGTGGTTCATGATGGCCGTTCCGGCCGTGGCTGCCCTGGTTGTGGTCGTCACCAACTGGAGCCGGGACCGGAGTGTCAGCCTGGGCGCGCTGATTGCCCTGATCGGACTGGGTCTGGTCGTGGCTGTCCGCGCCCTGATTGCCTGACCCTCACAGAGCGCCACTTTGCGGGCGCGCCCAGAGCAACCCAGGGGAGGAGCGGCCGGTATCAGGCAGGCTGTTCCTCCCTTCTGGTTACAGGCTCGGCCAGGCGTGGTAGGCCGCCAGCACGACCACGACCCCCAACGGCAGCGGCACGTCGCCCAGGTCCATACGGAAGTCCACCCCACGCGTGTAGCTGCCGATGCGCCCGCGCACTTCGCCCGCGTAGTGACGCAGGCTGACGTCATGACCAGCGGTGAAGGTCCCGTAGCGCCCGCTGGCTCCCTGCGTATCGAAGCTCAGTTCGGCGTCCACACCGTCCACAAAGCCGCCCAGATGCACCTGAAGATGCGTGGCACTCAGGCTGACCCGCAGGTCGAAGCCCTGGGTGAAGCTGCCGACCCGGCCCTCCAGCACCCCGTCTCCGAACCATACCGCCAGGTCATGCCCGGCCGTGAAACTGCCCAGTCGCCCGGTGAGCCGTTCGCCGTCCCAGGTGGCGCTCAGGTCGTGCCCGGCCGTGAAGGTCCCCAGCCGTCCGTGTAAGCTCTGCTCCTGCCCGATGCTCATGACCCGCAGCATAGGACGGCCGACCTGTCTGACACCTGACGGCCAGGATGGCTCAAGACCGGACCGCGACTTGCCGGACAAAGGCCGTCATGGCATCAAGCACGGTTTCGCGTGCCTCACGGTGCGGCGTGTGGCCGCACTCGGGCAGCAGGTGACCCTCGGCCGGACCGGCAGCCTGCGACACGATGGCCTGGACCTGCGCCGGGGTGCCGTATTCGTCATCCTTACCCTGCAAGGCCAGCAGGGGCACCCGGACACCCGGCAGGAATTTCTCCAGATTCCAGTCACGGAAGGCCGGGGAGAGCCAGGTGTCGTTCCAGCCGCCGAACGCCACATCCACCTGGGCATGGTGCCGCGCCAGCCGGGCGCGCAGATCACCCGACTGGTAGGCCTCGCGGGCAGCCTGCACGCCGCGCAGGGTGACGTCCTCCACGAAAACGTGGGCTGCCTCGGTGATCACCCCAAGCAGACCCGGCTGGGCGACGCTGCCCGCATAGATCAGGGCGATACTGCCCCCGTCCGAGTGACCGACCAGCACACACTCCCGCACCCCGCACCGGGCCAGCACTTGTGGCAGGACGTCCTGCGCTTCGTGATGAAGGTAGGTGACTGGGCGTGGCAGCGGGGCAGGACTGCTGTTTCCGTACCCGGCCCGGCTGTAGACCAGGGCACCGCAGCCGGTGGCCGTAGAGAGGGCCTGAGGGAAATCGCGCCACAGTCTCAGGCTGCCCAGGCCCTCATGCAGGAACACCAGCGTCGGCGCCTGCGAGGGTGGTGGACCGTGCCAGATGTATTCCAGCTGCTGTCCGCCGACCTGGAGGTATTCAGGACCAGAAGTCACAGACGCAGCCTAGCGTCCCCTGCTCAGGTCCGCTGAAACAGTGCTTCCCCGGCCACTCCGCGCGTTTCCTGCAACCGGCCGTCCGAGGTCAGGAACTCTGCCAGGGCGCCGGTCTGGTCGAGCAGCAGCAGGGCCTGCCGGGCATTCATACGGCTGACCCGCCCGGCAAGCTCCAGAACGCTGCTGGGCGTATCGGCCGCGTCCAGAACAGCCTGTAGTTTCTCGGCGTAGCGTTCCCGGAGTGCCTGAAGGCGGCCGCGCCACTGCGGCATGGGTTCGTCATGGCCACCCAGAGCCAGCTGAACATCTGCCAGGGCCTCGATCCGGTCCAGCGACTTCAGATAGGCCCGCAGGCCACCACCTGGGTGCACCCAGGCCGGCAGCAGCGGCGGAGAGTTGCGCGGCAGCAGGTGGTCGGCGCTGAGCAGCACGTCATCAAGCCGCAGGCAGATCTGGCTGCCCTCATGCCCGGGGGTATACACCACCTGAAAGATGCCGTCCAGTACGTCGCCGTCTTCAAGGGAAGTATGAACAGGCACCCCCGACGGCAGCATCAGGTTGCGGGTGCGGTTGCCCAGCCGGACACCGTAAGGGCTGTCTGCCGGCACGCCCAGCCAGGTGCGGTAGGCCTCCAGGCGCGGACGCATGGTGTCGCGGTAACTTTCCGGGTCCTGGAGAATCGGCACGCCACGTACGTGAGCGGCGACCGGCGCGTCCGTCAGGGTCCGCACGAAGGGCAGACCGCCCGCATGGTCAGGGTGCGCGTGGGTCACCACGATGCGGTCCAGGGTCCGCCACGAGCAGGCCTCACCCCAGGTGTCCCGGATGGCGGCCAGACCGGTCAGGCCTTCGGTGCTGAGGCTCAGACCGCTGCCGGTGTCCACCAGGGCCACATAGTCGGGCCGCGCCGGATCGCCCCGCACCACCACAAAGACGTTCACGCTGAGGCCCTCGAACGCCCGGACCGTCAGCGTGTAGATGCGCGTTCCCCCAGACGTGAGGGTCCGGGTCAACCGGGGTGCGGGGGTGGAGAGAGGCGCCGTCACAGGGGCATTCTAGGCGCGTCCGGCCTGTCTCCGGGACACACTACGTGGCCAGTGACAGAGGGTGAGAGCAAAAGAGGCGGCCCCATTCATAAGGGGCCGCCTCCTGTGTGGCCGTGCTGCTCAGAGCTCCAGCAGCATGCGTGCGGGGTCTTCCAGCAGGTTCTTGATCATCACCAGGAACTGCACCGCTTCCTTGCCGTCAATGATGCGGTGGTCGTAGCTCAGGGCGATGTACATCATGGGCGCGATCACGACCTGTCCGTTCTGGGCAATCGGGCGCTCGATGATGTTGTGCATGCCCAGAATCGCACTCTGCGGCGCGTTAATGATGGGGGTGCTCATCATGCTGCCGAAGGTTCCGCCGTTGGTGATGCTGAAGGTGCCGCCGCTCATGTCTTCCATGGTCAGCTTGCCGCCCTTGGCCTTCACAGCGAATCCGGCGATTTCCTTCTCAATGCCGGCCAGGCTCATCTGGTCGGTATCGCGCAGGACCGGCACCACCAGGCCACGGTCAGAAGCCACGGCAATGCCGATGTCGTAGTAGCCGTGGTAGATGATGTCCTTGCCCTCGACGCTGGCGTTGACCACCGGGAAGGCCTTGAGGGCCTCGGTGGCGGCGCGCACGAACAGGCTCATGAAGCCCAGTTTGGTGCCGTGTTTGGCGACGAACTGGTCCTGGTACTTCTTGCGAAGGTCCATCGACGGCTTCATGTTGACTTCGTTGAAGGTGGTCAGGATCGCGGCCGTGTTCTGCACGTCCTTGAGGCGTTCACTGATGCGCTGACGGATGCGCGTCATGGGCACGCGCTGTTCGGGGCGCGGGCCGCCTGGGACTGCCACTGTGGGTGCGCTCTGGGCTTGCGCGGGCGCCTGCTGGGTCGGCGCAGCGGACGCCTGCATGCTCGCGGGCTGCGCGGCGCTCTGGGGACCCTGGTACGTCAGGCCACCCTGGGCCGCCACGACGGCGTCTTCCTTGGTGATGTTGCCCCTGGGACCGGTTGCGGGGATCTGCGCGGGGTTCAGGCCGCTCTCCGCGACAATCTTACGCACGGCGGGCGACAGGTCATCGCGGCGGGTGGCCTCGTTGCCCAGGTCCGTGGTATCGGGGTTGGTGGCGGTGCCACCGGCGCTGGCCTCACCCACGACCGCGCCGCTGGCCGGATCAGCCGTCTGGGCGCTGGCAGCCGGGACAGGCGCGCTCCCGGCGTCACCCACTGTTCCCAGCACTTCCTCGCTGAGGACCGTGTCGCCCTCGTTCTTGGCGATGCTGACCAGCACGCCGTCTTGCAGCGCGGTCACTTCCAGCACCACCTTGTCGGTCTCAATCTCGGCGAGAACCTCGCCGCGCTTGATCGCGTCGCCGGGTTTCTTGTGCCATGTCAGCAGCGTACCCTCGCTTACCGACTCGGAAAAAACTGGAACCTTGATGTCCGCCATAACGCCTTCTGTTATACCCCGCGCCGGGCGCAACTCACGCAGGGACGGCCAGGGGTTTTGCCGTCTGGGTCAGCCGTATACCGCGCAACAGCAGAAGCCGGCCGGAATGCAGTTCCGGCCGACTCACTGACGCAGTGTCCTTAGCTCTGGACGCCTGCGTTCGGGGCGCTCGTGTTTTGCTCCTGAATCTCCATCGCCGTGATCTTCTCGCCGAGCGCGGCACTGATCACTGCGGCCTGCTCCTTGAGGTGCACGCTGGTATAACCGGCGGCGGTGCTGGCGCTGCGCGGGCGGGTGGCCCAGCCCAGCTTCTGGCCTTCCTGCAGGGATTTTTCCAGGTCTTCCCAGATCATCAGCCAGGCCCCCTGGTTCTCCGGCTCCTCCTGGGCCCAGATCACCTGGGCGCCGGGATGTTTGGCCAGCTCAGCACGCAGCTGCTGCCCCGGGAAGGGGTAGAGCTGTTCCAGGCGGATCAGGGCAGTCCCGGCGTAACCTTCGGCGTCGGCGTCGCGGGCCTCGACCAGATCCCAGTGCAGTTTGCCGCTGCTGATCACCACGCGCCGGGCGCGGACCACCTCGGCGTCGCCGATGACCTCGTGGAAGCGGCCCTCGGCCAGCTCCGTCAGCGGGCTCATGGCGCGCTTGTTGCGCAGCAGGTTCTTGGGGGTCATCACGATCAGCGGCTTGCGGTAGGGGCGCAGCACCTGACGGCGCAGCAGGTGGAAGATCTGGGCGGTGCTGCTGGGCACCACGACCTGCATGTTCTTCTGGGCACACAGCTGCAGGTAGCGCTCCAGACGGGCGCTGGAGTGCTCGGGCCCCGCACCCTCGTAGCCGTGCGGCAGCAGCAGGGTCAGGCCGCTCAGGCGCTGCCACTTACTCTCGCCGGCGGCCAGGAACTGGTCAATCACCGCCTGAGCGCCGTTGGCAAAGTCGCCGAACTGCGCTTCCCAGGCCACCAGGGCCTTGGGTTCGGAGGTGCTGTAGCCGTATTCGAAGGCCATCACGGCTTCCTCGGACAGGGTGGAGTCGATGACCTCCACGCGGCCCTGGCCTTCGCGCAGGTGCGCCAGGGCCATGTACTCCTCGTTCATGGGGTCCTGGGCGTTCTGGTCATGCAGTACGGCGTGGCGGTGCACGAAGGTCCCACGTCCGGAGTCCTGGCCAACCAGCCGCACGCCGAAGCCCTCGTCGAGCAGGGTGGCGTAGGCCAGCATCTCGCCCATGCCCCAGTCCAGCGGCTGCTCGCCGCGCGCCATTGCCTCGCGCGGCTTGAGCACCGTGCGCTCGATGGTGCGGTGAACCTTGAAGCCTTCGGGCACCTGGGTCAGTTTCAGGCCCAGTTCCTGCAACTTCTCCCTGGGCACGGCGGTACTGACCTCGTCGTCCCACTTGACGTTGTCGTACATGTCCCAGTCGACCTTCAGGGCACTCTGTTCGAGGTTTTCCATCTCCTCGACCACGGTTTCGCCGCGGTCGAGCTGGTCGCGGAAGCGCAGCACGAGCTCCTCGCCCTCGCCGGGTTTCAGCAGGCCCTCGCGCTCCAGCTGCGCGGCATACAGCGCGCGCGTGCCGGGGTGCTTGTCGATCTCGCGGTACATGATCGGCTGGGTCATGCGCGGCTCGTCGCCCTCGTTGTGGCCGTTGCGGCGGAAGCAGATCAGGTCGATGAAGATGTCCTTGCCAAATTCCTGCCGGTAGGCCAGCGCCAGATCCCCGCAGAACGCCACGGCCTCGGGATCGTCCCCGTTGACGTGAAGCACCGGCGCGTTGCCGATCTTGGCGACGTCGGTGCAGTAGCGGCTGCTGCGCGTGTCGCGCGGGTCGCTGATGGTAAAGCCGACCTGGTTGTTGATCACGATGCGGATTGCTCCGCCGGTCGCGAAGCCGCGCAGACGCGAGAGGTTCAGGGTCTCCATGACCACGCCCTGTCCGCTGACGGCCGCGTCCCCGTGAATGGTGATGGGCAGCACCTGCCGGCGCTCGGTGTCGTAACGGCGATCCTGGCGGGCACGTACGCTGCCGTGCACCACCGGCGAGACGATTTCCAGGTGACTGGGGTTGAAGGCCAGCGCCATGTGCATCGGCCCGCCGGGCGTACGCACGTCGCTGGAGTAGCCCATGTGGTACTTCACGTCGCCGGCCACGTCCGGATCGTCACTGAGTTTTTTCTTGCCCTCGAACTCGTCAAACAGCGCGCCTGAGGGCTTGCCGAAGATGTTGACCAGCGTGTTCAGGCGCCCGCGGTGCGCCATGCCCACGACCGTCTCCTTGACGCCCAGGCGGCCCGCTTCCTGAATGATGCGGTCCATCAGGGGAATAAACGCCTCGCCGCCTTCCAGACCAAAGCGCTTGACGCCGGGGTAGCGGTTTTTGAGATACAGCTCCAGGCCCTCGGCGGCGTTGAGCTTGACCAGGATACGCCGGCGCTCCTCGGGAGAGTAATTGGGGCGGCCCCGGTTGGCCTCGACACGTTCCTGAAACCAGGCACGCTCGGTAGCCGGCAGGTAGTTGTATTCGAAGCCGATAGCCCCGCAGTAGGTGTCCTGGAGCTGCGCGATCACATCTCGCAGCGGGGCGTTGAACACGCCGTCATGAACCGTCTCGTTGAGGTCGGCCTGGGACAGGCCGTAATACTCGGGGGTCAGCTCCGGCACCACCGGCAGACCGCGCATTTTCAGAGGGTTGGTATGGGCGCTGATGTGCCCGTACACCCGATAGGCCGTAATTAGAGCGCCCGCCGCCTGCGCTGCGCCGCTGACTCCCTGAGGCGCCGGCGCCACCGCCGCACCCCGGCGCTGGGTGCCCAGATTGTAGAAGGCCTGCTGCACGGCCGAATGCGCCGTTTCACGGGCACCACCGCGCAACTCGTCGAAGTAGGTGCGCCACTGGGCGTCCACACTTTGCGGGTCCTGCAGGTACGCCTCGTACAGCCCTTCGATGAAGGCCGCGTTCCCGCCGGACATGATGGTCTGAGACTGCGTCATAACGCCCCCCAGCATACTGCCGCCTGTTACAGCCCACGTGACCGTCCACCCTATAAATGGTGTTCCTGGGGACGTAACCCTCAGGTTCTGCGTGCTCAGTCCGGCGGCTCAGGACAGCAAGAGCTGCCCGATTTACAACAGCGCGCGGACCAGCTCGTCCTTGGTCATGCGTCCGCGCCCTTTGATGTCCTTCTCGCGGGCGCGGTTGTACAGCTCGTCGCGGGTCAGCTCGGACAGGGCCGCGTTCGGGTTGCCGGTGCCCTGGGTACGTTTGTTGGGTGTGCGGCCCTCCTCGCGGCGCTGCTTGTTCACCGTGCGCGCGGCAATCTCCTCGGCGCGCTCCTCGCTTTCACCGCGTTCCAGTTCACTCTGCTTGACGTGCTGGTACTGCCGCTCATCTTTTTCGGTCCAGGCTTCTGGCATGATGCACCTCCTGGGCGCACCGTAAGCCACCACAGGCAAAGGGTTCGTGAGGCTCACGTCCGCGCGCATTTAGGTCTCACTGGCTGGCCATGAAGACAACCCTCACCCCTGACCTTCATGCAGCGGGCACCATGGGGCGCATGACGTTGCGTGCCGTGCACCCGGACTTCCTGACCCTGTTTCCCCCGGACGCCAGCCTGATCCGCCTGGCGACCGGCTTTACCTGGACCGAGGGGCCGACCTATCTGCCAGCACGGCGCGCCGTGGTGTTCAGTGACGTGCGTCAGAACCGCACCTGGGCCTACACCGACAGCGGTGAACTGCACGGTGAGATGAATCCCAGCCATCACCAGAACGGCCACTGCCTGGACGACCAAGGCCGCCTGATCGCCTGCTCGCACGGCCTGCGCGCCCTGGTGCGCCAGGAAGACGACGGGTCCTGGACCACCCTGGCCGACCGTTTCGAGGGCCGGCGTATGAACAGCCCCAACGACGTTGCCCTGCATCCCGACGGCAGCCTGTGGTTTACCGATCCCACCTACGGCATCGACAAACCCGAGGAAGGCTACGGCGGCCAGAAGGAGCAGCCCGGCAATTACGTGTACCGCCTGGACCCGGACGGCACCCTCAGCGCACCTGTCCGCGACCGCGTCAAACCCAACGGGCTGGCCTTTGTCAGCGCCGAACGTCTGCTGCTGGCCGACACCGGAGAGGGCAAAACTCATGCCTACCGCGTGCAGGGCGTTACGGCCACCCACGAGCGTGAGTGGTTCTCGGTCAGTCCCGGCAAAACCGACGGTCTGCGCATCGATGAGCAGGGCCGGATCTGGAGCAGTGCCGGCGACGGGGTGCATGTCCTGACCCCGGAAGGCCAGGAACTGGGGCGGGTGCTGGTGCCGGAAACGGTCAGCAACCTGTGCTTCAGCGGGCCGCAGGGAACCGACCTGACCATTACCGCCACCACCGGCGTGTACCGCATTCCCACCTGTACGCGCGCCCTGAGCTGGTAAGCGAACCCTAAACCCCCGCGCGGAGGACTGGCGCTTACGATGCAGATATGAGAGTCCTGTCCCGCCTCCTGCTCTTGATCGGCCTGATCGTGCTTGTCGCGGGCCTGGTCTTTCTGGGCAAGAACATCATCGATATCAATCAGCTGCACGCGGTCGCTTATGCCAACAAAAGCAACGAGGGCGCCAACCCCAACCAGCAGATCCTGCTGATGGCCGCCCTGACCACCATCGGCGGCTTTCTGACCGGGCTGGGGCTGAGCATGCCCAAGGGCGTGCCCCGGCACTGAGCCCGTGCTGACATGGGCCGGGTCCCGGACGTGTAAGCCAGAGCGCGTATGCGTCTCCGGGCGGAGGCCATTACCCTGCAGTAGCCCGGGGGAGTGGTCTCAAAAGGAAGGGCACCGGAAAAACGTCTGGTTACCGGAAAGGCGGAAGCCTTGGGCGCAGGCCGAACAGGCCGGGGCGGGTTGCGGATGCACCTATAGCGGCCTTGCAAAAGGTGGGATAAAGCAGCAAGGGAAGCGCGTTTCCTGAAAGCCCCAGCACCATTTATGCGGGTTCGAGTCCCGTCTCCTCCACCAGATGCTTCCTTTCGCAAGGGAGCATTTTCTCTGCGGCCAAACCCATTTCCAGTTACCGCATAGACCAGCAGGACAGACCCGGTGTCACGCTGTCCTGTGCGATGCCCAGAGCTGGGCAGGCTCTCCCGGTCTACCAGGGGGGATTCCCTGCTCTGCCGCTCCATGAGGCGCTGCACATGACAGGGCAGTGACACGTTACCGGAAGGTCAAGGGCGTTATCAGGCTTTGGCAGTGCCCAGGGCCTACTGTGAACCACTTGCGGGCAGGACACCGCCGGTATTCTGGGGAGGACAACTCATGAGCGTGTTGGGAGTCGCGGCAGCATTGAAGGTGAATCACGGCCATGGGACTGGGCCAGGCACGGCCCAGGAGTATGTATGGGCCTGATCGTTGTTTCCAACCGCGAACCTTACGCGCCGCACTCCCGGGAGGACGGCGGGCTGGACTGGGTTCCGTCCATTGGAGGGCTGACGGCTGCGCTGGACCCGGCGCTGCAGCACGCCGGCGGTACGTGGATCGCGTGGGGGGAAGCACACCCGGACGTTGCGGAGGTGCAGTTGCCGCAGCACGACCCACGGTATTGCCTGCAGCGCCTGCGCCTGAGCGATGCGGAAGTGCGGGATTTCTACCATGGGTTTTCCAACCGTGCCCTGTGGCCCATGAGTCACTACTTCATCGAGCGCACGCGCTACGACGCCTCCGCGTGGCAGACGTACGTGGCAGTCAACCGGCGCTTCGCTGAGGCGACGGTGACTGCCTACCGGGAGGGCGACACCATCTGGGTGCATGACTACCAGCTGGCGCTCGTTCCGCGCATGATCCGCGAGATGCTGCCAGGCGCGTCCATCGGGTTCTTCTGGCATATCCCCTGGCCGTCCACCGAGGTGTTCCGCACGCTCCCGTGGGACCGGGAACTGCTTGACGGCATGCTGGGTGCCGACCTGATCGGCATGCACACCCATGATTACGTCCGCTACTTTCAGGCGGCGTGCCGGCGGGCGCTGGACGCGGACACCGACGAGGGCACGGTCTACTGGCAGGGCCGCACCTCACGGGTGGTGGCGCGCCCTATTGGTATCGAAGTGGACGCCTACGAGGAACTGTCGAGCCGGCCCGACGTGGAGGACGAGGCCGACCGCATCCGCCGCACCGTGCAGACGCAGATTCTGCTGGGCGTGGACCGGCTGGACTACACCAAAGGCATCCCTGAGCGGCTGGAGGCCTTCGATGCCTATCTGGACCGCCACCCGGAGGCGCGGGGCAAGGTTACCCTGGTGCAGATCGCGGTTCCCAGCCGTGAGCAGGTGGACTCCTACCGGCAACTGCGCGCGCGGGTGGAGGGTCTGGTTGGCCGCATCAACGGGAAACACACGCACTCGGGCTGGTCTCCCATTCAGTACATCTACCGGGGCGTGGGGCGCGAGGAACTCGTGGCCCACTACCGGGCGGCAGACGTGATGCTGGTGACTCCGCTGCGTGACGGCCTGAACCTGGTGGCCAAGGAGTTCACAGCCTGTTCGCGGGACGGCGCCCTGATCCTGTCGCGCTTCGCGGGCGCGGCGGACGAGATGCGCGAAGCCCTGCAGGTCAACCCATACAACCCCGGCGGGCTGGCCGAGGCGCTACAGGTCGCGCTGAACATGCCCCTGGAGGAAAAGAAGGCACGGTTACACCGCCTGCGGGAACGGCTGCACGCCAGCGACCTGCGCAGCTGGGCGGACGAGTTCGTGGAGGAGATCAGGACTCCGTGAATCTGTCTGCCCCCCTGCTCGCGCTGCGCGAACGTCCGCTGCTGGTGATCTGCGACTACGACGGTACGCTGGCCCCCATCGTGGTCCGGCCGGAAGAGGCCGTGCCGGAACCGGGCGCGCCTGAAGCGCTGGCTGCCCTGCTTGCCGGAGGACGCCACCGCGCGGCAGTCGTGACGGGCCGCCGGAGCGCAGAAGCCTCCGCGTTCCTGAACGTGCCGGAGTTGCAGGTGGTCGGTCTGCACGGCATGGAATGGCCCGGTGAGACGCTGCACCCGCCTGACACGGCGGCGCTGCAGGTTATAAAGGCCGCGCTGCCGCACGCCGCCGGCATGCGCCTGGAGGAGAAGGGCTGGACGCTCGCCGTGCACTACCGCGAAGTTCCTGAACCGGAGCAGCCTGCACTGGAGGCTGCGCTGGCACGTATAACCCCGCCACCCGGGTGGGAGGTGATCGCAGGGAAGAAAGTCCGGGAGTTCCGGCCGTCCGGGCATGGCAAGGGACGTGCGGCGCTGCAACTGGCGGCCCGGTTCCCGGACCACCTGCCGGTGTTCCTGGGAGATGACGTGACAGATGAGGAAGCCTTCGCTGCCTTGCGGGAGCGCGGCGGGGTAACCATCAAGGTCGGGGAAGGGCAGACTGAGGCCCAACATCGCGTGGCCTCCCCGGCCGAGGTCGTCACGCTCCTGCGCACCTGGGCGTAAGACCCGGGCAACTGAACGCCCCCGCCCGTGGTTGCGTTTCTCAGGTCTCCACCGACCAGCAGCGAATAGAGCGCTGGCCAGCTTTCCTAAGCGGATTTCAGCGTCTTCAAAGACCGGGATACATAAACGTTGAACAGAATGCGGGCGGTGTCCCGGCCACCGGAGGGCACCAGGAGGTCTTATCCGTGCCCAAAGCCCTTGTCCTGACGGTGCTGCTTGCCTTCGCCTCGCCCTTCTGTGCCGCCCAGACCAGCCCAGCCCCCACCAACCCAGCCCCCACGACACCTGCACCCTCCACGCCGACCGCGCCGCCCTCAGCCCTGCCCGCCGCCGAGCGGGCCACCGTGAATGTCATTGAGCGCGCGCTGGGCAGTGTGCTGTACATCGAGGCGACCACGCCCCGCCAGTCGCAGGGAACGTTCTCCAGCCCGCTGTTCGCAGACCCCCGCAGCCAGGGAAACCAGTCCAGTGGCAGCGGGTTTTTCGTGAATGCGGAGGGCTTTGCGCTCACGAACTATCACGTGGTGGAGGGTGCCACCCGGCTGTCCGTGACCCTGCGCGACAGCCGGCAGACCTTCACCGCACGCGTCGTGGGCACCGCGCCCGACTATTATCTTGCGCTTATACAGGTTCAGGGCGTGCCGGCCAACCTG
Organism: Deinococcus malanensis; assembly: GCF_014647655.1. Taxonomy (NCBI): domain Bacteria; kingdom Thermotogati; phylum Deinococcota; class Deinococci; order Deinococcales; family Deinococcaceae; genus Deinococcus; species Deinococcus malanensis. The sequence continues at coordinate 75,307 of NZ_BMPP01000017.1, read as the reverse complement.
ATCCGGCCTCTCCCGCTGGGAAACAGCAGCGGTCTGCGCATCGGTCAGACCACCATTGCCCTGGGTGCTCCGTTCGGTCTGCAGTTCAGCGCCACGACCGGCATTGTGTCGGCTACCGAACGTACCATCCCCACCGGCGTTCGCAGCATCGCCCAGAGCGCCATCCAGACGGACGCGGCCATCAACCCGGGAAACTCTGGCGGACCACTGCTTGACTCTGCCGGGCGCGTCATCGGCGTCAACACCACAATCCTGTCCCCAGCAGGTGCCGCCACGGGCGTGGGCCAGAGTGCGGGCGTGGGCTTTGCCATTCCCATCAACATCGCCGCTGGTCTCCTGTCCCGCCTGCAGGCCGGACAGACCATCGTCGGACCGGTCATTGGCGTGGCCCTTGCACCGTTCGACCTGACCGAACAGGCCCGGGCGCAGTACAACCTGCCCCGTACGGGCGCGCTTGTGTCACAGGTCACGCCCAACAGCCCCGCCGCGCAGGCGGGCGTAAGCGGCGGCACCACGCGTATTCAGACACCTGTTGGTCCTGTCTTCCTGGGTGGGGACGTCATTACAGCCATCAACGGGCAGACGATCGAGTCTGCCGCCGACCTGCGCGAATACCTCTTTACCCGTCAGGCAGGCGAGCGCGTCACCCTGACGATCAACCGGGCTGGGCAGACACAGACGCTGCAGGTTACCCTCGCGCCGGGCACGGTCCCGGGGACGCCAAGGTAACAGCAGGGCCTCGCAAACCGGTTCGTCGAGGACTCAGGCGGCTCTGGCGCCCATCTACATCAGGTCCAGTTTCTCGTGCGACCACAGGCAGAGGCCCTCAATGAAAGCGGCCTCTGTTATTCCGGTGTGATAACCGCCTGGACCCGGCCCACCTGCCCGCTGATGAGGCGCACCTTGATGCCGTGCGGATGTGAGGGTGAGCGGGTCAGCAGCTGCGCCACGACCCCACGCGTGAGCCTGCCCGTCGGCTGGTCATGCTTCTGCACGATGTCCACGGTCACGCCCGGTTGAATTTGAGAACGGAGGGGGGCCATGCTGACAGCTTGACCCCTGGATTACTCGCCGGCAAGGGGCCTCGGCCGGTACAGGTTCCGGATGACATAGGAAGGCCGCCGCGGAACTTGGTTCGGCGGCGGCCTGTGAGGGGCTTGCTGTACCTCTGTCAACGTCACTACCGGCCGCCGTCACTCACGTGCCCTGACGCTTCCCGGACCGGTGAGGTTGAAGGCTATTGCCCCCGGTTATTCGGATCAGTGCTTGCCGGCGTCGGCGTCGATAGCCAGGGTGTTCTGGTTGCGGAACTCGCGGTTCTCTGCCCCGACGCTCAGGATGAAGAAGGTGGGGGCCCACTGTCCCACGAACAGCGCATCACGCTTCTCGTCGGGATCGGTGCTCGTGAAGTAACGGTAGGCGCTGTACGCAATGGAGGCGTAGCCGAGGATGATCATCAGGTCGGACATTTTTGCTTTCATGGTTGGCTCCTTTGCCACCGCATCAGCTTTGTGCCGCATGACAGGGTCTGGCGTCTGCCCAGTATTGGGGCGGCTTCTTGCAGGAGCGTTAGCGGGTGCTTCGGCCTTCTTTAGAAACGAATGCCTGTAAAAGAACAACGGCCCCGGATGACCGGAGCCGCTGCAATCAGGAGAGCTTAGACTTCCAGGGCGAGCTTATCAACATCGTTGAGCAGTGGCGTCCCGGCAGGGTAATGCCCGGTGAAGCAGGCACCACACATGCCTTTTCCGCCGATGGCCTGCCGCAAACCCGGCTCGCTGATGAAGGCCAGTGTGTCCGCACCGATCAGCTCACGGATTTCCTCGACGCTGTGGGTGCTGGCCACCAGCTCCTTGCGGGCCGCCGTGTCGATGCCGTAGAAGCACGGGTGCGTGATGGGCGGGCTGGACACGCGGAAATGCACCTCGGTGGCGCCGGCTTCACGCAGCAGGTTCACGATCTGGCGGCTGGTGGTGCCGCGCACGATGGAGTCGTCGATCAGGACCACGCGCTTGCCCCGCACCGCGCTGGTGGGGGAGAGCTTCATCTTGACCTTCAGTTCGCGGGCCTCCTGGCTGGGGGCAATAAACGTGCGCCCGGCGTAGGGGTTCTTGTACAGGCCGTAGTCGAAGGGAATGCCGCTTTCGCGGGCGTAGCCGATGGCCGCGCCCATACCACTGTCGGGCACCGGTACGACGACGTCGGCGTCCACCGGCTTCTCGCGGGCCAGCTGCATGCCCATGCGGATGCGGCTTTCGTGGGTATCCACACCGTCGATCTTGCTGTCGCTGCGGGCAAAGTAGATCCACTCGAACGAGCAGGGGGTGGGCTGACGCGCCTCGACCATCAGGCTGTGCAGGCCGTCGCGGTCGAAGTAGACCAGTTCGCCGGGCTGCACGTCCCGGATCAGGCGGGCGCCCACCGCGTACAGCGCGCAGGGTTCGGACGCCAGAGCCCAGGCTCCGTCCTCACGCTGGCCGATGACCAGTGGGCGCACGCCGTGCGGATCGCGGAAGCCAATCAGCCCGGTGCGGCTCATCAGCACACACGCGTAGCCGCCGCGCAGGCGCTTCATGGCCGCAGCGGTGGCGGCCACCAGATCCATCTGGCTCTCGCGGGCGATCAGGTTGAGCATCACCTCCGAGTCGTTGGTGGTGGCAAACAGCGCCCCCTCGTGCAGCATTTCGGTGCGCACTTCCAGGGCGTTCACGAAGTTGCCGTTGTGCGCCAGCCCCAGGATGCCCTTGTTGGTGCGGGTGGTCAGCGGCTGCGAGTTGAAACGCAGGTTCGAGCCGGTGGTGCTGTAGCGCACGTGCCCAATGCTGACCCGCGCGTTGGGCAGCCGCACGCTGTCCAGCCGGCGCTCGTCGAACACCTGCGTGACCAGCCCCAGGTCCTTTTCCACATGGAACTTGTCGCCGTCCGACACGCACATGCCGGCCGCTTCCTGGCCACGGTGCTGCAGGGCGAACAGGCCCAGGTAGGTCAGCCACGCCAGGTCGTTGGGCACCGGCGAGTACAGGCCGAAGACCCCGCACTCCTCCTGCGGCTTGTCGGTTACGGGGTCGAAAATCACCCGAGAATCTCCCGCAGAGGGCTCTCGAACGCTTGAGTCAGGGTCTGAAGGTTCACGCTCAAGTGTATGTGGTGCCCGGGCACGGCAATGGTGACGCTACTTCCTCCCGTCGTGCCCAAACGCACAAACGGAACGCTCTTTTCATGCAGCAGGGCCTCGGTGGCCGCCTCGTCCTGCACGGCGACCAGAATGCGCCCGTTGGCCTCTCCGAACAGCAGGGCGTCGGCGCGCGCCTCGCCCTCCAGGGTGGCGCTCAGACCCACCCGGCCAGCAATGGCCATCTCGGCCAGAGCCACGGCCAGGCCGCCTTCAGCGGTGTCATGTGCGGTGGTGGTCAGGCCAGCGCGGATCAGGGCCAGGGTGCCTTCGATCACGCGCTTTTCCAGATCCAGGTCCAGGTCCGGCACCTGACCGGCTTCCAGGCCGTGCACACTTTCCAGGTACTGAGACGCGCCGATGTGGCGGGCGTGCTCGCCCAGCAGGTACAACGTGTGGCCCTCACCCTTCAGGTTCATGGTGGCGCGCACGTTCACGTCCGGCAGCACGCCCACCATGCCGATGGTCGGGGTGGGGTGAATGGCGACCGTGCGGCCTTCTTCCACGTACTGGTTGTAGAGGCTGACATTGCCGCCGGTGACCGGGGTATTCAGCGCGCGGCAGGCGTCGGCGATGCCCTGCACCGCCTGCTGCAGCTGGTAGTAGACCTCGGGGCGGTGCGGGTTGCCGAAGTTCAGGTTGTCGGTAATCGCCAGTGGAGTGGCGCCCACGCAGGCGAGGTTGCGGGCGGCCTCGGCCACGGCGGCGGCGGCGCCGGTGTAGGGATCAAGCTGCACGAAGCGCGGATTGCAGTCGCTGGTCGCGGCCACGCCCATGCCCGAGTCCTTCACGCGCATGACGGCAGCGTCGGCGGCACCCGGCACGACCACGGTGTTGGTCATGACCTGATGGTCGTAACGCTCGAAGATGGGCCGCTTGCTGGCAACCGTGGGATGCGACAGCAACTCGACCAGAACGGCACCCAGGTCACCGGGCACCGGCACGCCGCTCAGGTCACGCTCGCGCGCTGCGCGGATTTCCGGGGACTCTATGCCCTCACGGGTGTACTTGGGCGCCTCGTTGAGCAGGGCCACCGGCAGGTCGCAGACCACTTCACCCTGCCAGGTCAGGCGGTAGCGGTCGTGGCCTTCCACCTCACCGATCTCCACCACGTCCAGCTCCCACTTGGCCAGCAGGTCGTTGAGTTCCTGTTCCTTGCCGGGCACCGGTACCAGGATCATGCGCTCCTGCGACTCGGACAGGCACAGTTCCATCGGGACCATGCCGGTCTCGCGGGTGGGCACCAGATCCAGGTTCATGGTGATGCCCAGTCCGGCGCGGTAGGCCATCTCGCAGGTGCTGGAGACCAGCCCGGCGGCGCCCATGTCCTGCACGCCCGCCACCACGCCCGCCTGAATGGCTTCCAGGGTGGCTTCGAGCAGCAGTTTTTCCATGAAGGGATCGCCGACCTGCACCGCGGGGCGGTCAGCCTGCGAGGCGTCGCTCAGGTCGGCAGACGCGAAGACCGCGCCCCCCAGACCGTCGCGGCCGGTCTTGGACCCCACGTAGATGATGCGGTTGCCGACCTCACCCATGGTGCCCTTGGCCAGGTCCTCGTGGCGCAGCAGCCCCAGGGCCATCACGTTGACCAGCGGGTTTTCCTGGTAGCTGGGGTGAAAGGTCACCTCGCCGCCCACGGTGGGCACGCCGATGGCGTTGCCGTAATGGCTGATGCCCTCTACCACGCCGTTGACCAGAAAGCGCGTGCGCGGGCTGTCGGGATTGCCGAAGCGCAGGCTGTCAAGCACCGCAAACGGCCGGGCGCCCATGGCGAAGATGTCACGCAGGATGCCGCCCACACCGGTCGCCGCGCCCTGCACCGGCTCGACCGCCGACGGGTGGTTGTGGCTTTCCATTTTGAAGGCCACGCCCCAGCCGTCGCCAATGTCCACCACGCCAGCGTTCTCACCGGGGCCCTGCAGCACCTGCGGGCCGGTCGTGGGGAAGGCACTGAACAGCGGGCGGCTGTTCTTGTAGCCGCAGTGCTCCGACCACATGGCGCCCACGATGGCCGCCTCCAGCGCATTGGGCTCACGCCCGATGCCGGACACGAGCAGGTCGAATTCTTCAACAGTCAGGCCGAAGGTGCCGGCCCGGTCACGCAGAGACTGCGTCTGTGTCATTGAAACTCCTTGAGAAGCGGGGCAATCTGCCCCCGGTGGTACGCGGTGTGTCGCAGGTGGGAGGTCAGCCCTTCCAGCACGGGCCGGGGACGTTTGAGGGTGGCCCAGAGGGCTTCAGATGTAAAGCGCTCTGCGGATGCGGTGCAGACCGCCTTCAGGGCTTGCGTGAACACCTGATCCAAGGCGGTCAGAATCTGATCTTTCGTATCGTCCTCAGCTGCCAGGGTGGGCCCGGTGACCCTTCTGACCCAGTCCGCCTCCTCAAAGCCCAGATAGCCGTAGGTCAGCGCCGGGTTGACGCCGCCGAGTCCAGGCTGAATCACGCAGCGGGTCCAGTCCATGATGTGCAGGGCGTACCACGCCGCACTGTGACCATAGGCCGCAGCCCTTCCGAACACGGTGGCCGGCACCGCATGCAGGGCGTTGCCAAACGCACGGAACTCGGCATCAAGCGCGGTGGACAGGAAGGACTGAAGCGGCGTCATAGTGGTTCCGGGCCTCTACTGAGCTGCCGTGAACTGCCGGCGAAGCAGCGCCACCTGGCCGCGGTGGTAGGCGACATGCCGCACATGCAGGCCCAGGGCCTGAAGCCGGGGCCGCTCGCCGTTCGGGGCGCTGGGCGAGAAGGTCGTGCCCTGCAGATCCGCCGGACTCAGGGTGCTCAGGAAAGTGTGAACCTGCGTTATGACCTCATCCAGCCGGGCCAGCACCGCCGCCCTACCCGCAGCTTCGGTCAGGGGCGGATTGACATTCAGCGCCTGAGCCCAGGCCTGATCCTCCCAGCCCAGGTAACCATACGTGGGTGAGCGGTCACCCAGGACCCCCAGCCGCAGCCAGTCGGCGATGTGCAGGGCCTGCCAGGCTGCGCTCTGCGCGCCAGCCGCGACGGTAAAGCTCTGCTCGGGGATGGCCTCCAGTGCTGCGCGGAAGGCGCCCAGTTCGATGGAGTACTGCTCGGCAAGAAAGGCGGCAAGGTCGTTCATTGTGCCCTCGCGGCCCTGAGGCTCTCGAACAGCCCACGGCCGTCCTCGCTGCCCAGCAGCAGTTCCACGGCGCGTTCAGGGTGGGGCATCATGCCCAGCACGTTGCCGCGCTCGCTGACAATGCCGGCAATATCGTTGAGGCTGCCGTTGGGGTTGTCGGCATAGCGGAAGACCACGCGGCCCTGCTGCTCCAGCTCGGCAATGGTGGCGGCGTCGGCGTAATAGTTGCCCTCTCCGTGGGCGATAGGCACCTCGATGACCTGCCCCTGGGCATAGGCACCGGTAAAGGCGGTGGCGTTGTTCTCCACGCGCAGGTGCACCGGCTTGCACATGAAGTGCAACTCGCGGTTGCGCGACAGGGCGCCGGGCAGCAGGCCGGACTCGGTCAGGACCTGAAAGCCGTTGCACACGCCCAGCACGAAACCGCCCCGGTCGGCGTGCTCCTTGACGGCCGCCATGATCGGGCTGCGGGCGGCAATCGCGCCGCTGCGCAGGTGGTCGCCGTAACTGAAACCGCCTGGCAGGAACACGAGTTCGGTGCCCTCGGGCAGTTCGCCGGCCGTGTGCCACACGAACTCGGCACCGTTATCCAGCAGCAGCCGGGCAGCGTGCAGGGCGTCAGCGTCACAATTGGAGCCGGGAAATTGAATCACAGCGGTTTTCACAGTCTCTCCAGATCGGTCACGGTGCGCTCGCTCTGGACCTGGCCGGTGTTCACGGTACCGGCGGGTTCGAGCATCATGACCCAGGCTTCCTCGGTCTCGGCGGCGGGCTTGTGCTCCACGCCGCGCGGCACGATCAGAAATTCGCCTTCGCGGACCAGTTCGGTGCGGTCGCGCAGCTCCATGCGCATCACGCCGCGCACCACGAGAAACAGTTCGTCCTCGTGCTCATGGCTGTGCCAGATGAACTCGCCGCCAAAGCGGGCCAGCCTGACCTGCTGACCGTTGAGTTCGCCCACGATCTTCGGCGACCACTGTTCGGTAAACAGCCCGAACTTCTCATTCAGGTTGACGGTCTTTGGGGCGGTCATGCCTCGGCAAGCTCCCAGCGCGCGTCTTCCATGACCGGGTTGCTCAACACGTTGGTGGTGATGCTCTCAAGCTGCGCTTCGACTTCGGCACGGTCGCCGTGTAGCGTCAGCTCGATCAGCTTGCCCACGCGCACGCCGCTGACATTGGCGTGCTCCAGGTGAGCCAGGGCGCGTTCCACGGTACGGCCCTGCGGGTCAAGGATGGACGGCTTGAGGGTGACAAAAACTTTGGCGTGGTACTGGGACATAGACAACTCCGGAAGGAAGGGATCAGGGAGAGGGGAAACGGATTGGGCGCTGTGAATTACGTGCTCTGGGTCACACGGCGCAGCATCTCAGCGTAGGCGTCTTCCACGCCGCCGAGGTCACGGCGGAAGCGGTCCTTGTCCATCTTCTCGTTCGTCTGGGCGTCCCAGAAGCGGCAGGTGTCGGGGCTGATCTCGTCGGCCAGCACGATCTCGCCGCTGGGCAACTTGCCGAACTCCAGCTTGAAATCAACCAGTCGCACGCCTCGTGCCTCGAAATAAGGCACCAGGAAGTCGCGGACCTTCAGGCTCAGTTCGCGGATGCGCTTCAGGTCGGCCTCGCTGGCCCAGCCCAGGGCAACGGCAGTGTCGGTGTTGATCACGGGATCACCCAGCGCGTCACTCTTGTAGCAGTACTCGACCACCGGGCGCGGCAGCGGGGTGCCTTCCTCGATGCCCAGGCGTTTGGAGAAGCTGCCGGCAGCCACGTTGCGCACGATGATTTCGACCGGCACGATGGTCACGGCCCGCACGCGCTGCTCACGGTCACTCAGCTTTTCCAGAAAGTGGGTGGGAATGCCAGCGGCCTCCAGCAGCGGATACAGGTGGGCTGTAATGGCGTTGTTGATCTCGCCCTTGCCCATGATCTGGGCTTTTTTCACCCCGTTGAAGGCCGTGGCATCGTCCTTGTACTCCACGATGTACTCGCCGGCCTGGGGGGTGGCGTACACGCGCTTGGCCTTGCCCTCGTACTTCATCTCGCCTCTGGTCATGGCATTCTCCCGGAATGTAGAAATGGCGTCCCCCGCGCAGAATCGGGGCGACGCTCGAATGTCGCTGTGGTGGGCATGATGGAGCCTCCATCGCCGTCTCTCGGACGGACTTACCGCTTCCGTGAAGGGAAACGGGGCGTCTCACAGGACGCGGGTGGAAGATTGGGTGGCGTGCAGCGAAAGTCGGGCTCAAGCTGCCGTACTCCACCTTAACAGCTTATGAAGGGCGTTGGCCGCCGCTGTTCAGGCGAGGTGGACAGCTCGTGGGATACTGCTCAGCCCTCCTGTCCGGCCGCAGGACGCTTGCTGATCAGCGTCTCGCGTACCTCCGCGACAAAATAAGTACAGGCCTCCGCACAGGGGAAAGCACCAGGAACTCCTTCCAGAAACGTCCGGGGCAGCTTTTCGCCGGCCCACAGACGGGTGCGCAGGCAGGGGGTACATACCGTGCGGGCCACCCGCTCGACCTGCTCTTGCGTGGCCCGCTGCACCCGGGTATAGATCCCGGTCTGGCGCCGCGCAGTCGTGGCCCAGGGGGTATGACGCAGGCTGTGGCAGCCGTGGGCGTAGCTTTCCTCGACCACTGCTGGATACAGGAAGTGCACCCCACGCCGCAGCTCCGTCTCACTCAGCACGGCGCGCCAGCCACGCGGCAGGGTCCGGTAGGTGTGGACCGGACGGTGGTTGCCGGCAGCGTCACGCCGGGTGACGTCTCTGAGGCCCTCGGGCGTCACCACTGTGTGCAACTCAGCTCCTCCCATGCCCTCGTCCAGGGCGTGGCGCAGTTCGTAGACACCGCTGTGGGGGGTGATCAGCACCTCACCCATTCGCCCACCGCGCCGGGCCAGATGTATCAGCGCCTGCCAGGCTGAATCGTGGGCGCGTTCCACATCACCGTCACGACCGGCCGCGCCGCGCGCTTCCTCCGCCAGGTGCAGCACCACGTCCGCCACTGCCGGATGTGTGCCCACCGGCCGGGCGTAATACACCGTCTGCGGGCCGTGGGGATTGTCCGGAAACCTGGTGACTTCCCCCTGAAGACCCATGTCCTCGGGAATGGTTTCCAGGGTGTGCCAGCCTTCAGAGGCGAAAAACGGCACCACCACCACCCGCGGCGCCCTGACCCGGTCCGGCCAGGTTCCCACCCGGGGATCCTCGTCCAGAAACAGGGCGTGTACCTCTGAAAACAGTCCGCTTTCGCGCAGGCGGTCGGCGTTGCTGTAGATCACCTTGTGGCTGTTCTCGTTGCGGGTGGTGCCGTGACCCAGCACGATCAGCGCGGTGTCCTCAGGGCTGGCGTCCGGCAGGGCTTCGCGCGCACGCGCCAGGATCACGTCGGTCATTCCTGGATGCACCCCGAATGGCAGCGTGTAGCGCACCGTCCGGCCGCCCAGCACGCGGGCCACACCTTCAGGAGGCACCGGGCCCTGATGACCCAGCCCCAGCTCACGCGGAATCACGGTCTCGGTGAAGTAGCCCTCGGAGATGAACATGGGAATCACCGTGACGTCCGTGCTGGCCGTGGTGCGCAGCACCTGACGCAGGGCCGGTTCCTCCTTCCAGTAGCCCTCAATGACCTCGTCGTACAGGCCCCGCTCACGCAGCAGCTCGGCATACCGGAACACCGCGCCGGCCGATTCGCCGTTCAGGTGGGAGCCATGTCCGATCAACACCAGGGAACGCATATCTGCGCACTGTATCGCCGGGGCGCAGGCCTGAGTGTTTCTGAGCTTGCGAAAGGAATGATCAAGCGGACGGGCAGGCCAGATGAATGCCGGTGAAGCCACCTTTCACTCCGCTCTGAGAGCAGTGCGGGTAACGTGAACCTTGCTGCATTCCCGGGGGCCGGACGGCTCCCCACGTCTCTCCTTCTTCGGAGGTTCCACATGTTTTTCCAGCAGAACGATCGACACCAGCAGATGGCCAACGCCTACGATCCCCGCGACACCAACGGTGACGGCCGCGTGAGTCCGCAGGAAGCAGCGGCCTACATTCACGACTACATGCAGAATGCCAGCCCCGACGAGCGCAACCAGATTCTGCGTGAGTACGTGGGCGGCATGGACCCGAACCAGCGCCAGCAGATGGGCGACGCGATTGTGCGCAGCCCCTCCAACCCTGTTCAGAGCGTGCGCTACGACGATGATAACGACCTGGTTGACGCCTACACCCGCACGGCCCAGGCCCCCATGCAGAACGGCCGCAGCCCCCTGGAAGAGGCATTCTCGTCGGGCGGCGCACTGGGTAACCCGATGGTGAAAGCTGGTCTGGTCGGGCTGGCAGCTGCTATCGGAAGCAGGATGCTGCGGCGCTGAGCGAAGAAGCAGGTGTTGCGGCCGGACAGGCCGCTGTGGAGTGCCATAAGCTCTGAGCCCGATCTTTATCAGACTTTCTGTATTCCCCGGCCCGCTGCGGCCGGGTTTCTCGTGCTGCTCCGCTGAAGGCTAGAATCCGCTCTAATGCCGCTTTCCTATCTGGTGCGTATCGCGCAGACGCCCGCTCCGACTTTTCAGGAGGCCCAGCGTGCCGAGCTGGTGGCCAGCCTGTGGGAAGAGCTGGGCTACCGGACCACTCGGGACGAGGTGGGCAACGTGCTGACGCGCATTTCCACCCCGGCCATCCATGATCAGCCTGCCTTGCTGCTGGCGGCCCACCTGGATACCGTCTTTGATGCCGGGACCGACGTGCGTGTCCGTGAGGAAGCAGGACGCCTGGTCGGGCCAGGAGTAGGAGACAACAGCGCCAGCCTGGCCGTCATCACAGCGTTCCTGCGGGACTTCCGCGGCATGGCCCATACCCTGCGCCGGCCCCTGTGGGTCGCGGCCAACGTAGCCGAGGAGGGCCTGGGTGACCTGCGTGGGGCCAAGCATCTTCTGGCCCAGCACAGGAATGAACTGGGGGCCTTCGTGGCAGTTGATGGCTACCTGGGCGTGGCCGTCACGCGCGGCGTGGCGGTGCGGCGTTACCGGGCTTCCTTTCTGGGTCCAGGGGGACATTCCTGGGGTGACCAGGCCCCCAGCACCCTGCATGCCCTGGGACGCGCGGTGGCTGCCCTGTATGCCCTGCCGCTGCCCCTGTCACCGCGCACCACTCTGAATGTGGGGGTCGCGTCAGGGGGCACCAGCGTGAACAGCATTGCCGCGAGTGCAGAGCTGCTGCTGGACCTGCGCTCGCTGGACCCCGAACTGCTCGCGGACCTCGACAGCCGGGCCGTGGCGGCGCTGCATATGGCGGCGCGCGAGGTGGGCGTGACGGTGCGAGTCGAACGCGTCGGTGACCGGCCGGGAGGTGACCTGCACAGTGAGCCGCTGCTGCCGCTGGCCCGGCAGGCCGCGCGCGAACTGCGCGTGGATGTGCGCACCACCTCCAGCAGCACCGATGCCAACGCGGCGGCCCCGCACGGGATTCCGGCGCTGGCCCTGGGCGTCTACCGCGGAGGCAACGCCCACCGCCACGACGAGTGGGTCCAGGCCAGCAGTCTGGGATCGGGTCTGCGTCTGCTTCAGCGGCTGGTGGAACTGTACCAGCGCGCCCCCGCCGCCTGAAGGAACCTGCAGGCTGTGCGCGTCCGGTGCATAGTGCTCTACCACCCCGCCGACATTACAGCGGCCCTGCACCAAGTCCTCAGAACACTGCCATCTTCCTGTCAGACCTCAGTCGCTGGAAACTTCCGTCCCTGACGGTGCAAATGTGATCCCGGTGGCCATGTGAACCCACCAATTTCCCATCTGTACCGGGCAGAATATGAACACTCATGACCCTGAACAATCGCTGCGTCCACCCGGCCCCTTTTCGTTCCCTGCTGGGTGCGGCGCTGGGGTTGTCTCTTGTCCTTCCCGCTGCCCAGGCGCAGGCCGTGTCGCCTGCCCAGGTGGTCTTTGATCAGGCCAACATCCTGCTGGTCGAAGAGTACGGTGGCCTGTCGACCGTTGACCGCGTGGCTCTGCGCGACGAGTATCAGGCACGGCTGAACGCGGTCTGTGCCGCCGTGATGGCCACCTGCCCGGCCAGCAAGGCCTACCCGGTTCTGGAAGCACAATTCACTGCCCTGGCGGACAAGCACAGTTTCTTTCAGACGCCAGACGACTACAAGGAATTTGTGACCAGCGCCACCGGAGGCAACCGCCGGCAGTTTGGCGTGAAACTGGCGCCGCTTGATGGCCAGAACCGGGTGGTACTGGAAGTGGTGCCCGAGAGCGCGGCGGCAGAAGCCGGACTCCAGCGTGGGGACGTGCTGCAGACCCTGAACAGTCAGCCTTACCGCTACGACGCCCTGCGTGCCGCCCGGCTCAGCGGCCAGACCATCACCCTGGGTCTGACGCGCGCGGGACAGCCGCTGACCCTGAGCATCACCGCGCGCGAAAGCAGCACCCGGGACCTGCCGCGCCTGTCCTACCTGACCGTGGGCGGCGCCCAGGTGGGCGTGCTGCGGATTCCAACCTTCCTGGCCGGCGGCGGTGTGGCGCAGCGCGTGCATGATCTGGTTGCTCAGGCGCAGGCCGCCGGCGCGCAGGGCATGGTGGTGGACCTGCGTGGAAACGGCGGGGGCAGTCTGGTGGAATGCGACAACTCCGTCAGTGCCTTCGTGCCGAGCCTGACCCGGGTGGCCCGCAGTGCACGCGGCAATACCCGCACGGAGGTTCGCCAGGGCGCCCGTTTCGAGTCGGGCCGGGTGGTGGGTGCCGTGCGTAACCCGCAGTTGTGGACCGGTGCGGTGGCTGTCCTGGTGGATGACGGCAGCGCCTCGTGCAGTGAGTTCTTCGCCTATGAGGTGCAGTACGCCAAGCGAGGCCCGGTGCTGGGCGAGGAAACGGCCGGAGTAGGCAACACCGCGACCCGTGTCTTTGAGGTAGGCGAGGCTGCCGTTCAGCTGACCATCCTCAACTACGTCAAGCCCGAAGGCACGCCCTATCCGCTGCTGGTCCGTCCGGACGAGGCCCACGTGCAGGGTGAAGCAGAAGTCCGCCTGCTGACCCAGGGTGTGGACAAACTGCTCAATGCAGCGGTGACCGCCCTGGGCCGCGCTCCGGCACTGGGCGCTGCAGCCGGTGCAACGCCGGTGCCTGCGGTTCCCGGCGGGCGGTAAGCTACTGCGCTGAGGCTTCTGGCTGCGGGACGTTCCTTTCCGGAGCGTCCCGCAGCGCCCATTTCAGGCCCAGGGCCGTCAGCAGCCCCAGCGTGAACAGGGTCAGCCAGGGCAGCGCGGTGAACTGCACGCGCGCGCCAATGTCGACCAGCGCGCCGCCCAGCAGGCTGCCGACCGCGCCGCCCACCCCCAGGCTGATGGCCGAGAAACCGAAGTAGCTGCCCAGCAGTTCAGGAGGGGCCAGCCGTGCGGTCAGGGTCTGCTGAGTGGGATACACGATCATGGTGCCCAGGCTGTACAGCGCCACGCACGCCAGCAGCGCCGGGAAAGTCTGCGCAAAGGCCATCAGGCCCAGCGCGGTCGCGACCATCAGCACGGCCATGACCAGGGCGGGCCGGGTCGGCACGTGCCGCTCGACCAGCCGCAGCAGCGGGTATTGCAGCACCACCGACAGTCCGGCGCTCAGGCCGTACAGCGGGGCCGTGGCGCTGGGGCCCGCCAGGGCAATGGCCTTGAGGGTCACCGCCACATTGATCTGGGTGCTCAGCAGAAAGTAACCGATCAGCACCAGCGTGAAGCGCCGGAACCGGATGTCACGGGCCGCCGTCGCCAGCCCGCCCAGGCCGCCAGCCCGTGGGCTCTCCGGGCGCACATGTGGCAGCGTCAGCCCCAGAACCACAAAGGCCAGAAGGTACGCACTTGCCGCCACAAGCCCCGCAGTGCGGAAGCCTACTGGCAGCAGTGCCGCTCCCAGCAGCGGCCCGCTGACCATCCCCAGGTTTCCGGACATGCTGGCCAGGCTGTACATCCTTGTGCGGTGCTCCGGACGGGTCACCGCAGTAATTGCCGCGTTCTTCGGGGCGTCGAACAGTCCACCGCCCACCCCGGCCAGCAGCGCGGCCAGCAGCAGGGTGACGAAGGTCTCGCTGTAGGCCATGCCCGCAAACCCGAGGGTGCGCAGGATACAGCCCGCCAGAATCAGCGGTTTGGGCCCTATCCGGTCAGCCCAGGCGCCTCCAAATACGGTCAGGCCCTGCTGGGTCAACTGCCGCAGGCCCAGGATCAGCCCCACGCTGGCCGCGGTCCAGGCCAGACCTTCGACAAAATGCACCGTGACCAGGGGAATCACGGCGAAAAACCCGCCCCACATCAGAAAGTTCGCGGCGATCAGTCCAAGCTGTGCACCCGACGGTCTGAAGGGCTTGGCGGGCGGGGCAACAGTCACGCGCCCGAGCCTACACCCGTTACCCTGAGGACATGTCTGCTCTGGTGCCACTTGGCTCCGGCGTCTGGTATCTGCCGGGCGCCGTGAACAGCGTGGTGGTAGAAAACGGTAAGGGGAGGGCCCTCCTGATCGACACCGGCCTGGACGACTCGCATGCACGCAAGCTGCTGCGGGCGGTGGAAGCGGCCGGCCTGGGCCCCAGCGCCATTCTGAACACGCACAGCCACGCCGACCATCACGGTGGCAATGCCTTCATCCTCAAAAAGTTCCCGGAACTGGCAGTTTTTGCGCCCCCCATCGAGGCGGCCGTGATCAACCATCCGTTTCTGGAACCGCTGAGCCTGTTCGGGGCCAGTCCTCCGCCGGAGCTGCGGACCAAATTCCTGCTCGCCCCCGCCAGTCCGGCGCAGCTCATCCCGCCGGGGCAGCAGAGACTGGGAGGGGTGGACCTGGACCTTATTCCAGTGCCCGGGCACGCGACAGATATGTATGCCGTGCAGCTGGGAGACATGATTTATGTTGCCGACGCCCTGTTCGGCCCCGAAGCGCTGGAGAAGCACCCGCTGACCTTCTGCGTGGATTCGGCGGCACAGAAGGTCAGTGCCGCCAGCCTGGTGGAACTGGGGGGTGTGGGCGTGGTGCTGCCGGGTCACGGTCACCCCTCCGTGGACCTGCCGGGACTGGTGGGCGCCAACCTGGCCGCCTATGAACGGACCACCGCAGCCGTGCTGGCGACGGTTCAGGAGCAGGCGGGCAGTGTGGACGACCTGCTTGCCCGGGTCTCGGTGCGGCTGGGAGTGCACACCGGTAGCCCCGCTGCGGTGGTGCTTAACCGCGCGGTGGTCAGCGCGCATCTCACCGAGTTGCAGGCTCAGAAGCAGGTGCACTGCGCCGCCGAGCATCACCGGCTGGTCTTCCGCATCTACTCATGACGACCGCGAGGTGAGCCTAACTGTAAAGAAAGGCCCATGGCACCTTCCGTGTGCCCGGGCGTAGCGTGACCGCATGACCAAAAAGAGTGCTTCTACCAAGACGGCCGCCAAAACCACCGCTCGCGGCGGAGCCAGGGGTGTCAAGGCCCAGGGCGAGGCCAAGGCCGACGCCGCACACCTGCGCACCGTCAACAACGCTCTGGTGGACCACCTTTACCTCAGTGAAGAGGAATTCGCCACTGTAGCCGAGACGCTGCAGCGCAACCTGGCCACCACTATCAGCCTGTACCTGAAATTCAAGAAGTACCACTGGGATATTCGTGGCCGCTTTTTCCGCGACCTGCACCCGGCCTATGACGAGTTTATCGCCGAGATCTTCCCCGCCATCGACGAGCAGGCCGAGCGTCTGGTGGCCCTGGGCGGAAGCCCCATTGCCGCCCCGGCGGACCTGGCGCGCTTCAGCGTGGTGCAGGTACCCACCGAGACCGTCCGTGACGCCCGCACCCAGGTGGCGGATCTGGTCCAGGACCTCAGCCGGGTCGGCAAGAGCTTTCGCGACGACAGCCAGACCGTGGACGAGGCCAACGACCCGGCCACAGCCGACCTGTACAACGGCTACGCTCTGGTGATCGACAAGATCCGCTGGATGCTGCAGGCTCTGATGGACGACGACCGCCTGGACTGAGTTCCGCACAGGTCCCAGGCAGCGTGTCAGGTCACCGGGCCCCAGAGGTCTGGTGACCTGCGTCATACCGAAAGGGGAGAGCAGGTGCCCAAATTCGAGTACTCGCTGAACTATGCCGAACTGGACCTGCGCGCCCAGCCGCAGCTGTACCGCGTCGGGATCGGCGAGCAGGGCGTATTGCTGGTGCAGCCCTACAAGAATGAGCTTTTGCCGCACTGGCGCTTTGCCACGCCGGATCTGGCACGTGAGAGCAGCGAGAAACTCTATGCCATGTTCGAGGCCTACCTGGAAGCCGGAGACTTTGTGGGCGCCGACATGGCCCGCAAGTTCCTGCAGATGGGGTTTACCCGGTCGCGGCGCTATGCCAACCACAAAGGGGGTAAAAAATACGACGGCCCGGTGCCGGCAGATAAAAAAGGCCAATCGGGAGCCCACGGCCGAGCAGAGCTGCCGCGCAGCCCGGAGGACCCGGTCAAGGCCGAGTCGGCCCGCATCTTCAAACAGAAGTGGGAGCAGGCTGAGGCCAACGAAACCTACGCTGCCCTGAAACGCGAGCACAAGGCCCGGTACGGCTGAGCGGAGGCCCGGCATGGAAGAACTGTTCAAGATCTTCGCGGCGTATGTGGCCCTGGGGCTGGAAGCGGCGGCGGCCCTGATCGTCGCCATCGCCGGTCTGGAAGCCCTGTGGCGGACGCTGGCGGTGTTCCTCGGTCGCGTGGAAGCGCCGGACCGGACCAGGGAAATCGCGCGTCTGCACCTGGCACGCTGGCTGGCCGTGGCGCTGGAGTTCACGCTGGCGGCCGATATTCTGCGCACGGCGATAGCGCCAACCTGGGAGGAGATCGGCAAGCTGGCTGCCATCGCGGCGCTCCGGACCCTGCTCAACTACTTCCTGCAACAGGAGATCGAGAACCATGACCGCCGGCATGGGAACGAGACAGCTGCGGCTCCTGGAGACCTGAACGATTCACGTTCGTGAGGGGAGACGCGCGGACGCTGGGTGCGCGCCTCCCCCGTCAATGACAGCGGTATTCGATGTCAGATCACGCGAAAATTCAGGGTGACGGCCGGGCGCAGGGTATTGGACACGATACAGGCCCGGTCCGATATTTCCACAAGTTTTTGCAGAAGCGCGTGGTCCTGCGTCTGGGCACTGACCGCCACATCAATGGCGCTGAAGCGGCCCGGCGCCGTCTCCAGTGTGCCGGTGACACTCAGCTGCACGTCCGTGATCCCGGCCTCACGTGCCCGGATGGCCGCCAGCAGGTTGCTCATAAAGCAGCCGCCCAGCGAGACCAGCAGCTGTTCGCCGCCCATCATGCCGCGGTCTTCTCCACCTTTGTCCAGTGGGCGGTCGATCATGACCTGATGCGTGCGGGCAGTGGCCTGTGCTGTGGCGGGACTGATCTGTCTGACTTGCACCTCGATCTGCATGGTTGTCCTCCTGGACCACCGCGCCTGGAAGAGACCGGGGCCACTGGCTCCATCATGCCTGCCTGGGAGGCGGTGGGGTGGCCTCCCAGTTCTCAGGGCCGAGAGAGCACCCGGGCGCTCTGCCGTCCGATGAGTTGGAGAAGCGTACAGTCGCCATGGTGGCTGCGCTTGCATCAACCTGCTCTGCGCCTCCAGTTGCCGCCTGGGTAATCCTTGATCTGTCCTCACTGTAATCGTCCGCCACGTTCAGGCGCAGTCCGGGAGCCGGGCATGTCACCCTTTTCTGGCTGCATATCAGTTGTCCTTTAAAGGCGCCATGCAAGAGTGCGCTCACGGAAATCTACCGACGACGCAGGCACTCCGACCGTAGCCTGGGCTGGAGAAATCATCAGGCCTCACGAAAATTGGTTCAGCGTGCCTATGCACACCCCTGGCCGGTCCCCAGAACCAGACGCATCCTCTTGACGCATAGCGCATAAGACGCTATCTTTTTTTCATCACCGCCCAAGAGGCGGCTTTTTTATTGCCCTGGATTCAAGATATGGGTCAGTGCATCCAGGTCGGTCGGCGTATTCACATTGCGCAGCGCCGCCGGATCCACTCCCGCCACCATCACTGTCGCGTCCTCCGGAGCGGCCAGGCGCAACCGCCGCTCGCCGCTGTCCAGCAGGGCACGGACGCGTGGCAACAGGGACGTGTGATACAGCGCGCCCAGCGGCTGGGGCCGCCCCGTGGCGTCCAGCGCCTGCACACTCAGGGCTCCGGGGAGACGCGCCTGAGCCAGCGTGGTCCAGTAGGCACGTGTCAGGCCCGGCAGGTCTACGCCCGTAAAAGCCACCCAGCCGTCGGGCGCGGCACGGAGCGCAGCCTCCAGCCCGGCCAGCGGCCCTTCTCCGGGACGGGTATCCGCTACCGGAGCCCAGCCATCCAGGGTGTAGCGTCCAGGCGGGGCTACCAGCAGTCGCTGCGGACAGGGCTCCAGGGAGGCCGCCACATGCTGCAACAGGGGGCTGCCGTCCAGCAATGCTAGGGCCTTGTCCGATCCGAACCGGCTGGAGCGCCCCCCGGCCGTGATGGCGCCTGTGAAATCCCAACTGCCATCAGGCAGGGTGCCCCTAGCCTCCACGCGAGCCTGACTGCCGCTCCAGTTTGCGTAGCGCCCAGGCCGCCAGCCGGGGCAGGGGACGGCCATAGGGCGGGTACATGAAGCGCACGCCACTGCGGGGGGTCTCGGTCAGGACGGCACGCTGGTGGCTGAAGGTGCGGAAGCCGTGCTCGCCGTGGTACGCCCCCTGCCCACTGGTCCCCACCCCACCGAACGGCAGGTACGGATTGGTCAGGTGAATGATCGTACCGTTCACTACCATGCCGCCGCTGGTGGTCTCACGCTGCACCCGCTCGATGACCGCCTGGTCCTCGGCAAACAGGTACAGCGCCAGCGGGGGGTCCAGCCGCCGGATCAGATCGAGGGCCTCGTCCAGCGAGTCGTAGGCCAGCACCGGCAGCACCGGTCCAAACAGCTCTTCCTGCATCAGGGGCATGCCGGGCTTCACGTTCGTGACGATGGTGGGCGAGATGAAACGCGCAGCCGCATCGAAGTCTCCACCCACTGCCACCTGCGCACCCTGCGCCACACTCTGCCGGGTCAGCTGCTCCAGTCGCCCGACGCTGCCGGCGTCCACGATGCGGCCATAGTCTGTGCCGAAGCGCAGCCGGGCCGCGTCGCCAAAGCGGCGCGTAATGACTCGCCCGATTTCTGCAACCAGTTCCTCCTGCAGGGCGCGCGGCACCAGGGCGTAGTCCGGGGCCACACAGGTCTGCCCGGCATTCAGGAACTTGCCCCAGGCCAGCCGCTCGGCGCTGTGGGTCAGGTGCGCGCTGGAGTGCAGCAGGGCCGGGCTTTTGCCGCCCAGTTCCAGCGTAACGCCGGTCAGGTTCTGTGCGGCGGCCGTCATGACCTGCCGGCCCACGGCAGTGCTGCCGGTAAAGAAGATGTGGTCGAATGGCATGGAGGTCAGCGTGCGGGCAACCTGGGCATCACCTTCTACCACGGCGACCAGCTTGGGCTCGAACACGCTTTCCAGCAGCATTTTCAGTGCGCAGGCGACGTGGGGGGCTTTCTCGCTGGGCTTGAGCACCACGGTGTTTCCAGCCGCCAGACTGGCCACCAGCGGGGCCAGAGCCAGGTTCACCGGGTAGTTCCAGGGGCTCAGAATCAGCGTAACCCCACGGGCCTGCAATTGGATCTCGCTGTGCGAGCCGACCAGCATCAGCGGCGTAGGAACCCGCCGGGTGGCCATCCAGCGTGGCAGGTTCCCAATGGCGTGCCGCAACTCTTCCAGGATGGGATGAATCTCGGCGATCTCGGACTCGGCGCGGCTTTTGCCCAGATCCAGAGCCAGCGCCCCGGCCAGTGCTTCACGGTGGGCGCGCACTGCGTCGTGCAGCCGGCGCAGGATGATCCGCCGCTGGGAAGCGGTGGTCTGGGCCGCGCGCCAGCGCCAGGCCCGCTGCGTGTCGAGCAGAGCCTGTAGATCAGCTGAGGTAGGGAAGAGGGGCGGGCTTGAATCGGCAGTCATGGACAACCTCGCTGGGCCTGGAGTGGCGAAAAGGAAATTGAACCCAGTCTAAGTCAGCCGAGGTGCAGCGATCGCAGGTTCCGTGCCTGATCTGAGGTCTCCGGGATGAATTGGTGGGCGCGTGGAGACTGAGTGCTTTCCTCCCATGCCATGGTTGACCCTGTATTCGTACCTACTTCCAACGCCCCAGGTGGCACTGGAACAGCCCACTCTGGTCGTGCCTGCTCTGTGGCCTGGGATGTGCCGGCCAGCCTTTACGCTCCGTTGTGTTTACCTATCCAAGCAAGGCAACGACGGGAAGCTGGAGATTCGACGCCGTGGCGTTTCGCCGAACCTGGACCTCAAGAAGCTCACCGGGGACACCGCAAAGAGCTTCGACCGCGGACGTCAGATCCGTTCCATCAAGACGGTATCCACCGACTGCAACAACCTCATCTCCAGGTTGAACCTGTGTTCGAGTGGTGGTGTGCGCAGCCTTGCTGACTGCGGTTACGAAACACTGCGGGCCCTGAGTGTGCAGGCACAGGCCAAGCGCCTTCAAGTCCTGCCCGCAGTCCGTCTGCTCCGGTCGAACATGCAGACGTTGCCGCTGATAGTCAATAGTCAGGCACAGGTGCCGCAGCACGTTTCCCGCAAGTGCTCCGACGATCGGTGCCGTCATCATCGAGGACATGTACCGTTCAAACACACCTTCGGGCCGAGTGACAAACCCCGGGTTGCTTAACCGGATATCACCCAGGGTTGCCTCCGGCACACGAATCATGCCCAGTTCACCCTCGTCGGCACTGCCTGTCATCTGGGCATATCCATAAGCCCCACGGGTGGTGGGCCAGTGGGAATGGGCTGCATGCCAACGCTGCCACACGGCTTCAGAGATCATGCTGTACGACGCGCCGGTGTCGAGCAGAAAGCCCAGGCGCTCGCCCATAATCTCGAGTTCGACCCGCACGAAAGCGGTGGACGGATAAATGGCCGCCCCGATACCTCCAGCCGCATCAGGCATGCCTTCGGGAGCCTCCAGACGCAGGCGACGTCCTGGGTAATCGAAGGTCACGGTGAATTGACGGAAGAATCGGGCGGGCAGGAACGCCGGTGCCTGGAGCGCGGCTGGGCCAACGCAGGGCCGGTCGACCACTATGGCCGGAGCGTCACTGAGCGGGAGTTCTATGTCGTTCGCAACGAGAGTGGGAGCGCGAACGGGTGTGTACCGTGCGCCTTCTTCAGCAAAGGGTTCGCCCGTTGGTTCGAGATGCAGGGCCCGTGCCAGCTGATTGCCGAAGATGACGGAGCCACCTCCAGTGTCCAGCCAGGTCCAGGCCGACAAGGGCCCATGTGCACCGTAGCGATACTGCAGCTCAATGAACGGCCGGCCATGAACGACATGAAGAGGGAGTTCCATGGTGACCATGGCTTCAGCATAGAGAGATGCGGCACGGCTTCAGGGCAAAGTTGCTGGTAAGGCCCCTGCATTGATGCGGCCCAGTGTGAGGTGTCGCGCAGGTCGTGCTCCGGCCACACGTCCTAAAACCCGAGCATCGTGCGGTAACTGCGGATGATCTCGTCGCCCCATATCAGCGCCACGAGCGCGCCCAGGGCCAGATACGGCCCGAATTTCACGCGGTTTTCGCGCTTCATGGCCATCTGAACGACGCCCAGAATGGCGCCGGCAAACACCGCCACCACCAGGGCCACCAGCAGCCGTTCCCAGCCCAGGAAGGCACCGATTACGGCGGCCAGCTTCACGTCCCCGAAGCCCATGGCGCTGGCATCCACGTTCTCGTCGTTGGCAGAGGTGTCGTCTTCGCGGTGCCGGCGCCAGTGAATCCACCAGTAGACCCCGCACACCAGACTGACTGCGCCCGCTGCCGCCAGCGCGCCCTGAACCATCAGGATCATGCCGGGACCCATACCGGCGCTGCCCAGCATGACGCTGACCAGCAGGCCGCCCAGCGTCAGCAGTTCTGGAATACGCACCACTCGGCGGGCCAGCAGATTGACCGCTGCAGACGCCAAACCCACGCCCGCGCCCCACCAGGGTCCCAGCCACGCACCGGCCAGCAGGCCCAGGCTGATCTGCTGGTAGCCCAGCGGGAATTCCGGGAAACGCCGCTCACGGAAGCGCCGCAGCACCCAGGCTCCCAGGTTGTTGATGGTCACCAGCAGCCCCGCACCCAGCAGCGCGCCCTGAACCGCCTGCGCGAAAGTCGGCAGGCCCGAATCCGGCGCGTTGCCCAGCGCGAACAGCAGCCCCAGCACCACCCCGGGCAGGGTCAACTCGTCTGGGATGGTGTAGGTATCGAGGTCGATGGCGCTGCTGACCAGTAGCAGCGTGAACAGCACCATGAGCCCCAGCGTGCCCCAGCCGAAAGCCAGCGGCGGAAACAGCAGCGCGATCAGGACATAGCCGGCGCCGGTCAGCAACTCCACCAGCGGGTAGCGGCTCTTGATCGGGGCGCGGCAGTAGCGGCATTTCCCGCGTAGCCCCACCCATGAGAACACCGGCACCAGATCGCGCGGTGCTAGGCGGTGATCACAGTGCGGGCAGTGACTCGGCGGAAAGGCGATGTTCTCTCCGCGTGGCAGCCGCCAGATCAGAACATTGGAAAATGAGCCCACCAGCAGGCCAAGCACGCCAGCCATCACCACAAGCAGCACGTCAGGAATCACCCAGGGAGTGTATGTCGGGGCGTGTCACTGCACTCTGGCGGCCAGGCCCGATGCACGCCGGGCTTTGCACTGCGTTCAGATTCGGACGTTGTGAAGCCGACATGCGGGAGACTGGGAACCCATTCTGGCCCTTCCTCTTTTCTGCTCTGGCCACCGGCCACGCTTCACACAGGACCTTTCCATGACCATATCCACCACCACACACCACGATCCGATTCCCGTCACCACCCCGCTGCCGCGCATCATCCAGGGCGGCATGGGCGTCGCCATTTCCGACTGGCGGCTGGCCAAGGCGGTGTCCAGTATCGGGCAACTGGGCGTGGTGTCCGGCACCGGCATCGACAACCTGATCGTGCGCCGATTGCAGGACGGTGACCCCGAAGGGCACACCCGCAGGGCCCTGGCTCACTTCCCGGATCAGGAGCGCGCCCAGAAGGCCATTCAGGACTATTTCCTGGAAGGCGGCCGCGCCCCGGGCCAGGCCTACAAACGCGTGCCCCTGCCTACCCTGACCCGTCAGGACCCCGCCTGGGGGCTGGCCATCCTGGGTGCCTTCGTCGAAGTCTGGCTGGCCCGTGAAGGCCATGACCACCCGGTGGGCCTGAACCTGCTGACCAAGCTGCAGCTCCATACCATGCCTGCCATGTACGGCGCCATGCTGGCTGGGGTGGACACCGTGATCATGGGCGCCGGCATTCCGCGTGAGGTGCCCGGTGCGCTCGACGCCTTCAGCCAGGGCCAGCCCTACACCTTCCGCGTGGACGTCAAAGGGGACGGCCCGCCAACCGCGCCGCTGACGCTGGACCCGGCCGACTACGGATTCGGCGGCGTGCCACTGCGGCGCCCCAACTTCTACCCGATCATTTCCTCGCACGTGCTGGCCGGCGTGTTGACCCGCAAGTCCACCGGCAGCATCCAGGGTTTCGTGATCGAGGGGCCCACCGCCGGCGGTCACAACGCTCCGCCGCGTGGTCAGGTGGCCTACGACGAGAGCGGACAGCCCATCTACACCGAGCGTGACGTGGCAGACCTCAGTGAGATGCGCAAGATCGGCCTGCCGTTCTGGCTGGCTGGAGGCTCGGGCAGTCCCGAAGCGTTGCAGACGGCCCTGGCTGAAGGTGCGACCGGGATTCAGGTGGGCACCCTGTTTGCCTACTGCGCAGAGAGCGGCATGCGCGACGACACCAAGGCCCGCACCCTGGATGCAATCCGCGAGGGGCAGGCCAGCGTGTTTACCGATCCTCTGGCCTCGCCCACCGGGTTTCCGTTCAAGGTCGTACAGCTCGACAACACCCTGTCTGAGCCCGAGCTGTACGCCGAGCGCATGCGCATCTGCGACATCGGCTACCTGCGCGAGTTCTACTGGACCGGTGAAGGGAAGACGGCCCTGCGCTGCGCCGCCGAGCCCGAAACCGACTACGTCCGCAAGGGCGGCAAGATTGAAGATACCGTGGGCCGCAAGTGCCTGTGCAACGCCTTGATGGCCGACGCCGGTTACCCCCAGATCCAGAAGAACGGTCAGATCGAGCAGCCGCTGATCACCAGCGGGGACGACGTGGTCAAGCTGTCCACCTGGAAGCGTGGCTACACCGCGCAGGACGTGGTGCAGTACCTGCTGGGCGAGTAAAGCAGTAACAGCAGGCGGGCGAGGCTGTGATGGCCTCGCCCGCCTGCTGTTACTGCTCAGTGCTTACCGAAGTGGCCGAGCTGTGGCACGTTGGGTCTCCACTCGGGCTTTTCGACAACCTCACCGAACAGGTCGTACTCGTCGCTGTCCTCGATGCGGGCGCGGACAATATCGCCGATCTTGATCTGCCCGGCGAAGTCGCCGGCGTACAGGTAGACCTGACCGTCGATGCCCGGCGCGTCGCCCTTGGTCCGGCCGATCAGACGGGTGCCGGGCTGGTCGTCCTCGTCATCGTTGAACTCGTCGATGATCACGTCCATCACGCGCCCGACCTTCTCGGCCAGCTTCTCGGTGCTGATGCGCTGGGCGACCTCCATGAAGCGTGAGAGACGCCCCTGTTTGACCTCTTCGGGTACGTGACCCGGCAGGGCGCGGGCGTCTGCCTCGTCGACGTCGGAGTAGGCAAAGGCACCCACGCGGTCCAGCCGGGCCTCTTCCAGAAAGGTCAGCAGTTCCTGGAACTCTTCTTCCGTCTCGCCGGGGAAGCCCACAATGAAGGTCGAGCGGATCACCAGTTCCGGGCACAGCTCGCGCCAGCGCCGGATGGTGTCGAGCTGCCTGCCTGCGCCAGGGCGGCGCATCAGCTTCAGGATGCGCGGCGAGGCGTGCTGCAACGGCACATCCAGGTAGGGCAGAATCTTGCCCTGACCCATCAGTTCCACCAGTTTCTCTACATGTGGGTACGGATAGACGTAGTGCATGCGCACCCAGGCTCCCATCTCGCCGAGCTTGACGGCCAGATCGGTCAGGTGGGCGCGGACCTGCTCGCCCTGAAACTCGGACTCGCGGTAACGGATGTCCACCCCGTAGGCACTGGTGTCCTGCGAAATGATCATCAGTTCCTTGGTGCCGCCCGCAATCAGGCGGAAAGACTCGTACAGCACCGAGCCAGCGTCACGCGAGACCTGCCGGCCACGCAGCTTGGGAATGATGCAGAAGGCGCAGGTGTGGTTGCAGCCTTCGGCGATCTTCACGTAGGCGTAGTGGCGCGGCGTCAGCTTGACGCTGGGGGCCAGCACATCGCCATGTCGTGAGGTGGTTTCCGGCTGCTCTGCATCGGCGCGCATCCCGGGCGCCGCGACTGGCAGCAGGCCCGTAAACGCGTCGGTCTCGATGGGCAGCAGCTCGCGGACGTGCATCATCACGTCGTCCACCGCCTCAGAACCGGTGATGGCCGCCACCTTGGGGTGACGCTCCAGGATCTTCTCGGGGCGCTCGCCCAGGCAGCCGGTCACGATCACCTTGCCGGTCGCGTCCAGCGCCTCCCCGATGGCCGTCAGCGACTCCTCCACCGCCGGGGTGATAAAGCCGCAGGTGTTCACGATGACCGCGTGGGCGTCCTCGTAGCTGGGGGCCACCTCATAACCTTCAAAGCGCAGCTGGGTCAGAATCCGCTCGCTGTCGACCAGCGCCTTCGGGCAGCCCAGGCTGATAAATCCCACCTTCTTTACGTCTGCCGTGCCGGTGCCGGCCGGCCGTTCCATCATTTCCGTCATCCTTGCTCCCCTGGCCCCCCTGCAGCAGGGCCGTTCCAGCGTTGCTCACGCGCCGCGCCCGCTTGTGCGGGGGCGCGAGGCTCACAGCCAGGCAGTCTACAGGGGCGGGGTGGGGGAAAGGTAGGGGAGAGGTTTCGTTTTGGGGGAGGCTGGGGGATGGGGATTTCTTGTTTGTCTTTCTTATTTGCTCCGGTTGCCCCGCCCCCCAGCCCCCTACCCCGGAGGGGCAGGGGGAGCTTTCGTTGGCACTGGGCAAGGAGGGAGGATAAGTAGCAGGGATGCTCGTTTCGTCAACCGTTCCTGCTTCGACGCCATGCTCTGGGATCACTTAATGACCCGCGCGCTGCGCGCACGACGGCCCGGGTTGCCATGACAGTAAACGGGCTGGATATCTTGGTGAATACGGCAGGATTCTACTGAAAAAGAAGGAAAAGCTTTTGCTCTTCATTTCCTGCCTTGCCCGGATTCAGGACCAGCCATGGAAGCCGTCGTGCGCGCAGCGCCCGGGCTCTTCCAACGGGCAGGGATGATGGCGTCCAGGCCAGACATGTTGACTGGACCAGCAGCCATATCGCGCCAGTCAAATCTCTTGCCAAGTGCAACGTAAGCTCCCCCTGCCCCTCCGGGGTAGGGGGCTGGGGGGTGGGGCAATCGGAGCAAACAAGGCAGAACCCCACCCTCATCAAAGAACAGAATCCCGCCCACCGCCCCTCACTCCCGCGCGCTACACTGCCCCCTACATGGATGCCAAGGTCATCGTCGTCACTTCGGGCAAGGGTGGCGTGGGAAAAACCACCACCACAGCGAACATTGGCGCCGCGCTCGCCAAACTCGGGGAAAAGGTCGCGGTTATTGACGTGGACGTCGGTCTGCGTAACCTCGATGTGGTCATGGGCCTGGAATCCCGCGTGGTGTTCGATCTGATCGACGTGCTGGAAGGCAAGTGCCGCATGAACCAGGCGCTGATCCGCGACAAGCGTGTAGAGAACCTGTTCCTGCTGCCCGCCTCGCAGACCCGCGACAAGGACGCCCTGGACCCGGAGGTCTTCAAAGGTGTGATCCGCGGCCTGATCGAGGACGAGGGCTTTGACCGCATCCTGATCGATTCGCCGGCCGGGATCGAGTCGGGCTTCAAGACGGCAGCTGCGCCTGCTGAGGGCGCCCTGGTGGTCGTGAACCCCGAGGTGTCCAGCGTGCGTGACGCGGACCGCATCATTGGTCTGCTTGAGGCGCAGCAGGTCAGTGAGATCCGGCTGGTCATCAACCGCCTGCGTCCCAAGATGGTCGCCAGCGGCAACATGCTCAGCGAAGGCGACATCCTGGACATTCTGGGCGTCAAGCCCATCGGGATCGTTCCGGAGGACGAGGGCATCATCGTGAGCACCAACGTCGGTGAGCCGGCGGTGCTGGGCAAGACCAAGGCCGGCGAGGCCTTTATGGCCACCGCGCGGCGCCTGAAGGGCGAGGACGTCCCGTACCCGAAATTCGAGGAAGAAGGCGGGTTCCTCTCGGCCCTGCGCCGTCTGTTCGGGGGTGCCTGAGATGTTTTCCTGGATGAAGCGCGGGCGCACCAAGGAGACCCTGAAAGACCGCCTGGAACTGGTGCTGGCCTACGACCGGGCCCAGATTCCGCCCGGGAAGGTGGACGCCCTGCGCAACGACCTGCTGGAAGTCGTCAAGCGGTACTTCCCCACCGGCAACAGCAGTGTGGAGATCGAGCAGCGCGGGGACATGGTCGTGCTGATGGCCAACATTCCCATCGACGACACCCCGCCCGCGCGCAAGTCCTGACCTTCACGCGTTTCACCCCGGCAGCTTTTAGGCTGTGGGGGTGATGTCTTTGTGCGGTGAGCTCTTTTGAAGTACGACCTGCGTTTCCCGGTGGTGGTGGCGGCATTGCTGGTGGTGGGCCTGATGACGGTCAGCACGGCGGCGTTGTCGCCCCGCGCGTCCAGCGGCATTTTTACCAAGCAGATGGTGGGTGTGCTGCTGGCAGTGGTGCCAGTGGCGGCCCTGTGGTGGGCTGGGCGTGACCGCATGTACAAGGCCGCGCCGTGGTTCTTTCTCCTGGCCCTGCTGCTGCAGCTCAGCACCTTTGTCATCGGCAAGGAGGTCAACGGGCAGCGCAACTGGATCATGCTGGGGCCCCTGCAGTTCCAGCCGCTGGAAATCCTGAAGTTCGCCATGATCCTGATGCTGCCGGTGGTGCTGCGCGGCGGCTACCGCGGGGTCATGACCTACGTCAAGGCCCTGGTGATTTTCCTGCCGGCGCTGGCCGTGGTGGTGTTACAGGACTTCGGCGGGGCCATGGTCCTGAGCGTCATGTTTGGCGTGATGCTGCTCGCCGCGCGCATTCCGTGGTGGCATGCCCTGGTGGCTCTGCTGCTGGTCGGTGCCGCCGTCCCGACCCTGCTGTATCCACGGCTGGAGCCCTACCAGCAAAAACGCCTGACCATCTTCCTGAACCCCTATGAGGACCCCAGAGGAGCCGGGTATCAGGTGATCCAGAGCACCATTGCCATCGGGTCCGGCGGGGTGCAGGGCAAGGGGTACAAGCAGGGCTCGCAGTCGCACAACGGTTTCCTGCCGGAGGCTCACACCGATTTCGCCTTCAGCACCTGGGCGGAGGAACAGGGGCTGGTGGGCGCGCTGGCCGTGCTGGTGCTATACGGCTTTCTGTTCTGGGGTCTCGCCGGTATGGCCGCCGAGTCGCCCCGCCTGCAGGATCAGATCCTTTTTGCCGGAGTACTGGGGCAGATTGGGTTTCAGGTACTGGAGAATATCGGCGCGGCGCTGTCGCTGCTGCCCCTGACCGGCATCACGCTGCCGCTGATCAGCTACGGCCTGAGCAGTCTGGTCAGCACCCTCGCCACCCTGGGGCTGGCGTACGTGGTCTACCGCGACCGTTACGACGGAACGATCTAGAGCACAAACGGTCAGGCGGGACTTGCCAGGGCGCCGTACGCTGAGGAGGCATGACCGACCGGGTGGATCTCCTGCTGCGCCTGCTGCTGACCGAACTTGGCGAACCTCGCCGGGGAAAGGACCTGGCAGAGGAGGCACATCTGAGCCGTGCGCATGCGGCGCGGGCCTTCCGCCGGCGCTTCGGTGAGTCACCGGCCGCCTTCCGGCGCCGCCTGCGGCTTGAACGTGCCGCCTGGGCGCTCCGGCGGACCAGCCAGAGTGTGACGGACACGGCGCTGGATGCTGGCTTCGACTCGCTGGAGGGCTTCACGCGGGCCTTTGCCCGGGCATTCGGTGTCTCGCCCAGCCTGTACCGCCGCAGCGGTCTGCGTTCGCACCTGCTGCCGGCCGCCAACGGCATTCACTTCCAGCCCACCGGTCAGGCCATGCCCACGGAGGTACGAATGGATATCCTCAGTCACCTGCTGGCGTTCGACGAGGCGTTTGTCCGCCAGGCCATCACCCAGGCTCGCGGCCTGCCGGAGGCGACGCTGGATCAGCCGCTCGGCGAAACCCAGCCCCTGAGCTTCGATTCGCCAGACCGGACGCTGCGGGACCTGCTGGACAAGCTGATCTTCAACAAGGAAGTCTGGCTGGGGGCGGTGCGCGGGCTTCCCTTGCCGGCTGAACCGCGCGACCGCAGCCTGGACGCGCTGGAAGGCCGGATGAATGCGGCTTTCCCCGCTTTCGCGCAGCTGGCCCGTGAGGTGCAGCAGGAGGCGAAATGGCAGCAGACCTTCGTGGACGCCCTGTGTGAGCCGGCCGAGGTGTTTCCCTACGGCGGCATGCTGGCGCATGTGCTGACCGTGGACGCCCACCGCCGTCACGTGCTGAGCAGCTGGTTGTGGCTTCTGGGCGTCCGGCTGGAGGCTGACCCGATGCATTTCGGGATGCAGCCGGAAGGAAACCCGCTGGGCCCCCGTTCCGGTACGGGTGTGGGCCTGTGACCGGCAGGCTTGCAGGCAAGGTGGCGCTGGTCACAGGCGCGTCCCGCGGGCTGGGCCGTGCGGCGTCCCTGGAATTCGCACAGGCCGGCGCATGGGTCATCTGCACGGCCCGCAGCACACGCGGCCACAGCACGCAGCCACGGCTGCCGACGGCCACCATCGAAGACACGCTGGACGCCATCCGGGCCGCCGGGGGGCAGGGTGAGGCGGTGGCCTGCGACCACACCGAAGAGGTGCAGGTGCGCACCCTGCTGGAGGGCATCGCAGCGCGTCATGGGCGGCTGGACGTGCTGGTCAACAACGCCTGGGGCGGCCATGACCCGGTGGAGGGAACCCCGCGCCGGCCGGTGATCTGGGACGAGCCGCCCGGACAGCTGCGCAACATGCTGCTGGCCGGAGCGTACGGGGACTACGTGACCAGCCTGCTGGCACTGAAGCACCTTATGGGTCCGGCGGGCCGGGGCGTGATCCTGAGTACCACCTGGCACACCGACGAACCGCCCGGCTGGCTGCCGTACGAGGTCAGCAAGGCGGCCAAGAACCGGCTGGTGTACGCCCTGGGTACCCAGCTGCGTGAGCAGGGGATTGCGGTAGTGGGCCTAGCCCCCGGCTGGATGCACACCGAGCTGATGGAGCTGTACCACACGCCCGAGGAACTCTCCGGGCACACCGAGACGCCTCATTACGCCGCGCGGGTCCTGGTCGCTCTGGCAAGTGACCCGGATGTGTTGCGCCATACCGGGCAGGTTCTGGATGTCGGGCCGCTGGCCCGGCTGTACGGCTGCACGGATCTGGACGGGCGTCAGCCGGACTGGAATGCCCAGCGGCGTGCGGCGCAGGGTGCATAGACCCTCCGTTCAGTAACGGTAGCGTTCGTCGTACTCGTCCTGAGCGGCCTGCTCGGCCAATCGCACGAAGGGCGTGAGTTCAGCGTCGATCTGCGCGGCGCGGGCGGCGCTCAGGGTGATCCTGGCCGCAGCCGGATAGGCGCGAATGACCGCCAGCCGGTCGGCCGTGGGCGGGTGAGTGGCATCGAGCTGTGCGCGCTCCTGCAGGTAGGCCTCGCGGGCCTGCGCGCGCTGGCCGGGCAGTTGACCCAGCCACAGCCGCCGCAGTTCCAGAAACGTGTGTGCTGCCTGGGGGAGGTGCTTTTGCCGTTGAAGTGCAGTCTCCAGCATGGAGGAATGGTTCAGGAGGTGCACCGTATCCAGAGCGCTGAGGGTCGCGTCGTGTCCGGCCACCTGCGCGGCCAGCAGGTCCGCGCGGAATTCGGCCCGCTGGTGTTCGGCGCCCACCAGCTGCAGGAGCAGGGTGTACAGCCCCACAGGCCCCAGGGCCAGGCCCCTCATCACCAGATTGGACAGCGCTGCCATACCACCCTCTTCGTGCTCACGGGCCTGCATGATCGCGTCAGGGGTCAGCAGATCAATCACCTGCCCCAGCACGTTCAGGGCGGTGGCGATCAGGCGTCCGCGCACCGGATCACGGTTTTTCTGGTGGGCCAGCTCATGGGCGATGATGGCCACCCGCTCCTGTGGAGCCAGGGTGTACCACAGCCCCAATCCCAGACCCAGGGCTGGTCGGGGCGGAAAGCCGCTCTGACCCATGAAGGCATTCACGTCATGAATAACGGTTACTCGCTGCGGTCGCGCCGCTTCCATCGTTGTGGCGATCTCTGCGATCAGGGCGTGGAGCTGTGGTGCATCGGTCTGGGTGACGACCTGCCCAGGAGTCTGCGGGAACACCGGGCGGGCAATCCAGGCGAAGGCCAGCAGTGCCGCACCGACCAGTCCGGGCATAAACCGCTGCGATGGACCCTGGTCCCCCAGCAGACCCAGTGCTCCGGCCAGCAGCCAGATTCCGCCCAGCACCAGGGCGACGTATCCCAGCAAAATCAGCCCGGCGAGCACCGCAGCAATCAGCGACCTTGGCCTGGGACGGGTACTGTGGTCCGCGATAAAGCCCTCGCGCAGCTGCTGTGCTTCCCGGTCGGCCATACGCTGCCACGCTGTACCAAGCCGACCAGCAGGTGAGAGAGACATGAGCATTAGCATAGCGAACCGTGCAGACCTGAGCGAACAGGTCTGCACCCGATGCTTTGGGATTTAAAGCAGGCTGGAGTAGATTGGGCCGCATGGAATACCGGAATCTCGGCAGGAGTGGTTTGAAAGTCAGCGAAGTGGCCCTGGGTGGCTGGGTCACCTTCGGGCACAGCGTGCACGACGAGACGATGGTCCACGACATCGTGAAAAAGGCCTACGACGAGGGCGTGAACTTTTTCGACCAGGCTGACGTGTACGCCCGTGGCCGCAGCGAGGAGCTGATGGGCGCGGTGCTGCGTGACCTTCCACGCCACACCCTGGTGATTTCCAGCAAAGTGTACTGGCCCATGAGCGACGACGTGAACGACCGTGGGCTGTCGCGTAAACACATCCTGGAAAGCGTGGGCAAGAGTCTGCAGCGTCTGGGGACCGACTACCTCGACATCTACTTCGCGCACCGCTATGACGAGACCGTCCCGATGGAAGAGATCGTGATGGCTTTCGATCAGGTCATCCGCGACGGCAAGGCCCTGTACTGGGGCACCAGCATGTGGCCGGCCGCGCGCATTGCCCAGGCAGTCGAGTTTGCCAGGGCGAACGGGCTGCACGCCCCGGTCACCGAGCAGCCGGAGTACTCGATGCTGCGCCGTGAGCGGGTAGAAAAGGAGATTCTGCCCTACACCGAGGGGGCGGGCGTGGGCCTGGTCGTGTGGAGCCCGCTGGCCATGGGCCTGCTGACCGGCAAGTACGACGCCGGCATGCCCGAGGGCGCGCGCCTGACCGAAAACGAGAACTGGGGCAAGAATTTCCTGACGGAAGAAAACATCCAGAAGGTCCGCGACCTGAAGCCTGTCGCCGACGACCTGGGCATCACGCGCGCGCAGCTGGCCCTGGCGTGGCTGCTGCGGCAGAAGGGCGTGAGCAGCGTAATTACCGGCGCGACCAAGGTCGGTCAGATCGAGGACACCGTCAAGGCCGCCGGCGTGCGCCTGACCGACGACATCCAGAGCCGCATCGAGGACATTCTCAACCCAGCCTGAGGCTCTGACCTGGACGCGCCCGGCCCACCTGCAGGTGGGCCGGGCGCGTGCAAGTTCCCTGCAACTTTCCGCTCACGACGCAGGGGCGGCATGGTCCCTATGCTGGCTGGGTGAACACTCAGCACTCAGGCCCTGAGCCCGCAGAGACAGGAGCGGCCATCGAGACGCACGAGCTCCGGAAGCTGTACCGGGGCCGGGCGGTGGTAGACGGCCTGAGCCTTCACGTGCCGCGTGGCGAGGTGTTCGGGTTTCTGGGGCCCAATGGAGCCGGCAAGAGCACCACTGTGAAAATGCTGCTGGGGCTGGTGCTGCCCAGCGGAGGAGAGGCCCGGGTGTTGGGCGGGCGGCCCGCCGACCCGAAAGTGCGGGCCCGAATGGGCTTCCTGCCCGAGCAGTTCCGCTTCCAGACCTGGATGACCGCCGAGGAGTTCCTGCGCTTTCACGGCCGTCTGGCCGGTCTGGCCGGCACCGAGCTCCGCGTGCGTATTCCACAGGTGCTGGAGACCGTCGGCCTGGGCGGGCGTGGCCGGGAGACGCTCAGCGGCTACAGCAAGGGCATGCTGCAGCGCTGTGGGCTGGCCGGGGCCCTTCTGGCGCACCCGGAACTGGTGTTTCTGGACGAACCAACCAGTGCCCTCGATCCCATCGGACGGGTGGAAGTCCGCGAGATCATCGAGGGCCTGCGCGCCCAGGGGGTCAGCGTGTTTCTGAATTCGCACCTGCTGTCGGAAGTGGAGCAGGTCTGCGACCGGGTGGCGTTCGTGAAGGCCGGCCGGGTGTTGATGCAAGGCAGCATGCGCGAGCTGATGGGCGGGGTGGTGCCGGTGACCTTGCGCCTGGACAGCCTGCCGGCCGGCCTGCTGGACACCCTCGCCCGCCTGGGTGAAGTGCGGCACACCGACCTGCAGACGCCTGGCCGCGCCGAGGTGGAACTGTGGCTGGCCCAGGAGGACCAGGTGCCGGCGGTGGCGGACGCCGTGCATGCCAGTGGAGCACGGCTCTACGCCCTGACGCCGCGCCGCCCGGATCTGGAAACCCTGTTTCTGGAGCTGAACGAGACCCCGGAGGTTTCCCGTGCGTAATGCCCTTCTGATTGCCGAACTGTCACTGCGCGAGGCCGTGCGCAAGCGCCTGATGTCGGTGCTGCTGGTACTCAGTGCCCTGTTCGTCGGGTTTTTTCTGTTCGGGATCTATAAACTGGATTCCGAGCTGGACGCCCGCGCCGTCAATGCCGGGCTGGAAGGGCGCAGCTCCACGGGCGCGGCGAACCTGCCGGTCATGTGGGCCACAGCCCTGGGGATGTACCTCGTGTTTTTTCTGGGCGTGATGATGTCGGTGCTGTCTACGGTCGGTTCGGTCAGCGCGGACATCGAGAACGGGGTCATGCAGAGCGTCGTTGCCCGGCCGGTGTCACGCGCGCAGCTGGTGCTGGGGCGCTGGATGGGTTTTGCCGCTGTAAATATGGCGTACATGGCCCTGCTCAGCGCCGCCCTGCTGGGGGGCATCTGGGCCATCACCGGGTACCTGCCGCCGGCACCGCTGCCGGCCGTCGCCCTGATTATCCTGGCGGTCATGCTGCTCACGGCCCTGACGGTGCTGGGCAGTACCTTGTTTACCACTCTGGCCAACGGGATCGGGGTATTCGTGCTGTATGGCCTGGGCTTTATGGGCGGCATTCTGAGCTTTATCGGCACGCTGTCGGACAACCAGACCCTGACCACGCTGGGCCGGGTGGCCAACGTGGTGATGCCCACCAACAGCCTGTGGCTGGGGGCCAGTTACCATCTTCAGTCGCCACTGATGCTGGAAGTCGGCCGTGTTTCGCGCGGTGCCAACCCGCTGTTCGGCACGGAGCCGGCCAGCACTGGCCTGATCCTGTGGGCCGCGCTGCTCAGCGTGCTGGCGGTGGCAGGAGGCATGTGGCGCCTCACCCGGCGCGACCTGTGAGGCCGGCGCTCTTGGGGACCTGGCCGACAGACCCTGCCCAGCCAAAACCGCTATAAGAACGGCACTAGGAGGCCGCATGAAGCTTAGAACCCTGATCCGCGTGGCGCAGGCCATCCGTACCCCAGAGCCTGAAGGTGATCACAGTACCCAGGGCAGCCCGGCCCAGGACCCTGTCCGTGGTGTGGCCGGAGCCCTGCGCAGCGACGTGCGCGTGCAACAGGTCACCAGCGGTTTGCGTGACCGGGCGCGCGACTGGCGCAGCGCCGCTTCTGCCCGCGCCGACGAGCATCTGGAACGCCTAATTCAGGAGAGCCACGCCAGACGCGGCACGGCGGCCTCCGGGCAGGTCACGGCATTGCTGGAGACCCGCCGCCATGAGCGCGAAGCCCAGGTTCGGGCCGAGCAGGCCCGCCGCGATCTGCTGGCCCAGGCAAGTACCCCCGAGCAGCGCCGGGTGCTGAGTCTGGTCGCCGGTCACACCCCCTGGGCCGGAGGCACCGCCACGCAGGAACTGCGCTACACGGCCCTGCTAGACCTGCTGGCTCCCTCAGGCCGCCCGGCCGAGGAGATGGCCGTGCACCGGGCCCTGTGGACCCTGGCGGAAGCGCGGGTGCTGGCGGTCTCACCGCATGGCGTGGTCACGGCCTGTGAGCTGCCCGTTCGCCGGACTGTCCTGAGCCTGCCGCCTCCAGCGGATTCCGAACCCACCGGGTTCTGAGGCTGCTTTCGACAGTTCTGGATTGAGTGCCCCAACGACAGGGCCGTCCGCTGAGGAGTTGCCGGCCTCCGGCCTGAGGCCATGGATTCGCTGGCGACGTTTCGCGCTGCGACAGGAACGCAGCGCAAGTTGTCTCAGGCCAGGGTGCCTGAGGACGCACTGATCCGGGCAGCCATGGTGCGAAAAGTTCGCACGATCAGGCGCTGGGCCAGACTGTCCAGCTGCCGCCCCCCGACCCGGGTAACGGTTCCGCCCAGCACGGCGCTGCCCTGCCAGTCCAGCAGGGTGGCGCCGTTTCCCTGATCCACCACGACAGCCTGAGCATTCAGTTCCACCGTGCTGCCCAGCCCACCACCCTGAACCCGCACCCGGACCAACCCCTGCGCCTGATCAGGGTCTAGTTCCAGACGGAACCTGAACTGCCCACGCAGCAGCCCCAGGCCTACCTGTACGCTGGCGTCTGCCGTGCGCTGGTCGATCACCCGGACTTCGCGCACTTCCGGCAGGCAGCGGGCCACCTGCTCCGGGTCCTGCACAAAGGCCCATACGGCCGCTGGAGGCGCTGAAACCTGTTCCTGTCCCGAATAGCTGAGGTTCATGCCCTGTGCATATCAGTTCCGCCGCAGCTGGAAAGGGCCATGCCTTACCGGCTGAAGAGAGGCTCAGGCCCTGCACCGGCCAGTCAGAAGCGTGGAGACGAACTCGGTAACTGTTCAGCCTGTGCGGCCAGCGGCTCACCGAAACGGGAGTAGCGGCCCCCCAGCTCGGGCCGCCCCGGACCACACAGGACCGTCACCTTGGGCAGGGCCTTCACATTGAGCTCCACAACCGCCAGACGCCCGGTCTCGTAGGCCCCCAGGTCCACGTACAGATGCCGGCCCAGCCGGGTGGGAACAGGCACGGGGGTATGTCCATGCAGGCTGTAGCTCACGCCCTCAGGCAGGGGAAAGGGCCCTTCGAAGGGCCGCAGCCATAGCGCCGCAGACAGCGGATTGGGATGCCGGGCATGCTTGACCGGCGGGGCTGCGTGCGACACGAGAATGCTGGGCTCAGGCGGCAGATCGTCGTGTATATGACCGTCATCGGTGACATACACCACCCGGCGCAGCACCGCCAGGTACGCTTCCAGCAGTGGTGGAAAGGCCTCCAGCGTCAGGGGACTGACCTCCCGGCGCACGGTCTCGCCACCGGCGCGCATCCACCACTGAAACCCCTCCATGCCGCGGCGGTAGTCGGCCATGTCCCCGGTGGCCTGGTACTGCCGGTACCACCGCAGGCCTTCTTGCATCATGCGCTCGTGGTTGCCCATCAGCAGCGTGGCACGGCCCTCGGCATGCAGGTCCATCAGCTGCTGCACGGTCTCCAGGCTGCGGGGCCCACGGTCGATGGCGTCGCCGAGGCCCAGAAAGTGCGCCTCCGGGTAACGGTGCACGGCCGCGCGTAGCAGGTCCGCACGGCCGTGCAGGTCGGGCAGTACCACCACGGCGCGGCCGGTCAGACCGCCAGTCATGGCTGGTCCTGTTCCGGGCCTGAAGACCCGGTCTGGTCCTGAAAGTCCAGTAGGGTCTGCTTGCTGCGCTCACGCAGGGCCCGGGCGCCACCGGGTTCAGGCGTAAAGATCACCCCGCCCTCCTGAACCGTCACCCGGTAGGCGGCGCCGTCGGCCACCCCCGGCAGCCACTCGGCTGGAAGCTGGTAGGTGCGTCCCTGGCTGTCCTCCACATCGGCGAGGCCGGCGTCCTCGTCCAGCACATCCACCACGAGGACTGCTGCGGCGTGCAGGTCGGTCTGGGACATCATGCGCGGCAGTCTAGAGCATCCGTGGCTTCTGCCTCTGGCTGGATAAAGGGCTTCACAGGCCGGGGACGGGCGGGAACCACCCGGCCTGCATCTTCCGGTGGACGCCTGCCCGGAGGCCGGTCGCCTACCCTGCACCCATGACGCCGCCCTTTGCATCGCACGCCCCCCGGCTGACCCGCCGGCAGTTCCTGCGGGGGCTGCTGGGCCTGGGGGTGAGCGGTGCCGTGCTGGGCGGTGCGGGAGCTGCGCAGGCCTACCGGTTCGGGGTGATTCGGGAACAGCAGGGCCTGCGGGGTCTGGCCACGCCTCTGCGCGCTGCGTTCCTGACCGACCTGCACTACGGGCCACTGATCGGAACCGGCAGTGTCCGGGCCTGGGTGCAGGCGGCCAACGCTCTGCGGCCGGATCTGGTGCTGCTGGGTGGAGATTATCTGGACGTGGGGCCTGGGGGAGACGCCACACCCCTGCTGCGGGAACTGGCCCGGCTGCGCGCGCCGCTGGGGGTGTACGGCGTGTGGGGAAATCACGATTACGGAAGCTTTGGACGCTCCTGGGCCGATCCGGGGTGGATGAGCCGGCGAGATGAACTGCACCGGCTCTTTGCAGAGGCCGGCATTACCATGCTGCGCAACGAGGGCCGCGTGGTGCGCGACGATCTGTACCTGGGCGGTGTGGATGACCTCACCACCGGCGACCCCGACCTGCTGGCCAGTCTGCGCGGCGCGGACGGGCGGGCCACGCTGCTGCTCAGCCATAACCCCGACCTGCTGCCGGACCTGCCGGGGCCCGTGGGGCTGGTCCTGTCGGGCCACACCCACGGCGGGCAGATCCGGCTGCCCTGGCTGGGTGCCCTGGTGGTCCCCAGCAGCTACGGACAGCGCTACGCGATGGGCTGGGTGCAGGGCGCATTCGAAACGCCCGCCTACGTGAGTCGTGGTCTGGGCGTGACCGGTGTGCCTCTGCGCATGCTCTGCGAGCCCGAACTCACCCTGCTGACGCTGACGCCTGCCTGAAAGCTGGGCAAGGTTCCCAGCAGGCATGGGGCCCATTGGCAGCGCAGGTCTTCGTTCCTGGGGCCCGGGGCACGGCAGTAGGGGCAGGACAGCACCGTGCCCTATGGCCCCCCATTCAGGAAGGTGGGTGGCAGGTGGGCAGGAGGAGGTGCTGTGCAGGCGCGGACGACCTCGCAGCCTGAACCGGGACCAGGTGAATTTGTAGTCCACGGCTGGGACGTTATAAACAACGATCCTGCATAGACATGCATCAGTGGGTAAGGTGGTTGAAGCAGCCTGCCGCGCCGCGGGGGCCAGCGAGTCACAGTCCACAGGAGTGTCGTCATGGAGAGAACAGAGCAGCGGGTGACTCCGGCTCAGAGCAGGGCCGTCCCCCCGACCGTGCATGAAATTACCCAGGCCACCGGGCAGGGCCTCTATTCGGCTGCGGAACATGACGCCTGCGGGGTGGGCTTCGTGGCCCATATCAAGGGTAGGAAGAGCCACGCCATCATCGAGCAGGGCCTGAAGATCTTGGAAAACCTGGACCACCGCGGCGCCGTGGGTGCCGATCCCCTGATGGGCGACGGCGCCGGCATCCTGATCCAGATTCCCGACGAGTTCTATCGCCTGGACATGGCGAGAGCGGGCGTCACCCTGCCACCTCCCGGTGACTACGGGGTGGGCATGATCTTCCTGCCCAAGGAAATCGCCTCGCGCCGCGCCTGCGAGCAGGAACTCGAGCGGGCCGTTCAGGCCGAGGGTCAGGTCGTGCTGGGCTGGCGCGACGTGCCGGTCAACCACGAGATGCCCATGAGCCCGGCCGTGAAGGACAAGGAGCCGGTGATCCGCCAGATCTTTATCGGCGCCGGACCCGACACCCTGGTGCCCGACGCGCTGGAGCGCAAGCTGTACGTGATCCGCCGCCGGGCGTCGAACGCCATCCTGGGCCTGAACTTCACGCACGGCGCCGAGTACTACGTGCCCAGCATGTCGTGCCGCACGGTGATCTACAAGGGCCTGCTGCTGGCCACCCAGGTCGGCGAGTACTACCCGGACCTCCAGCAGCCCGGCGTGGTCTCGGCCCTGGCGCTGGTGCACCAGCGCTTTTCCACCAACACCTTCCCGGAGTGGCGCCTGGCGCACCCCTACCGTATGGTGGCGCACAACGGCGAGATCAACACCGTCAAAGGCAACTTCAACTGGATGCGCGCCCGCGAGGGCATCATGCAGAGCCCGGTGCTGGGCGAGGACCTGAAGAAGCTCTACCCGATCTCCTTCGAGGGGGAGTCCGATACCGCCACCTTCGACAACGCGCTGGAACTGCTGGTCATGTCCGGCTACCGCATGGCCCACGCCGCCATGATGCTGATTCCCGAGGCCTGGGAGCAGAATCCCGAACTCGACCCCCGCCGGCGCGCCTTTTACGAGTACCACGCCAGCATGATGGAGCCCTGGGATGGCCCGGCCGCCATGGTCTTCACCGACGGCCGGCAGCTGGGCGCCACGCTGGACCGCAACGGCCTGCGCCCGGCGCGCTACATCCAGACCCGCGACGACCTGGTGATCCTGGCCTCGGAAACCGGCGTGCTGCCCATTCCCGAGAGCCAGATCACCAAGAAATGGAGGTTGCAGCCCGGCAAGATGTTCCTGATCGACCTGGAGCAGGGCCGCATCGTCGAGGACGACGACCTGAAGATGCACTTTGCCTCCGGCCAGCCCTACGAGCAGTGGGTGAAGAACACCCACGTGACCCTGGGCTCCGTGCCGGCCGCCGGCAAGCCCGGCCCCGAGAGCTTCCCGGACTCGCGCCTGCGCCGCCAGCAGGCCTTCGGGTACACCCAGGAAGACCTGAAGTTCCTGATGGGCCCCATGGCCCTGACCGGCGAGGAAGGCATCGGCTCGATGGGCAACGACTCGCCGCTGGCGGTGCTGTCCTCGCGCAACAAGCCGCTGTACAGCTACTTCCGGCAGCTGTTCGCGCAGGTCACCAACCCGCCCATAGACCCCATCCGCGAGTCGGTGGTCATGTCGCTGCTGTCCTACATTGGGCCCAAGCCGAACGTGCTGGACGTCAATGCGGTCAACCCGCAGATGCGCCTGGAGGTCAAGCAGCCCATCCTGGACTTCGCGGACATGGCAAAGCTGCGCGCCATCGAGGAACACACCCGCGGCAAGTTCAAGCCGGTCGACCTGGACATCACCTACCCGGCCGAATGGGGCGCGCGCGGTATCGAAGCCAAGCTGGCGACCATCAACGCCCGCGCCGTGGACGCCATCCACAACGGCCACAACATCCTGATCATCACCGACCGCCGCCTTGACCGCGAGCGGGTGGGCATCCCGGCGCTGCTGGCCCTGAGCAGCATTCATCACCATCTGGTCCGTGCCGGGCTGCGCATGAAAGTCGGCTTGGTCGTTGAGACCGGCGACGCCCGCGAGGTGCATCACTTCGCCGCCCTGGCCGGCTACGGTGCCGAGGCCATTCACCCTTACCTGGCGCTGGAGACGCTGTGCGAACTGCACGGCGGGGTGCCGGGTTTGACCGGCCTGGAGCGCATCGGCAGCGAGAAGGCGATCTCCAACTACATCAAGGCGGTCGGCAAGGGCCTGAGCAAGATCATGTCCAAGATGGGGGTCAGCACTTACCTCAGCTACTGCGGCGCGCAGCTGTTCGAGGCGGTGGGCCTGAAAAGCGACGTGGTAGACAAGTACTTCCGCGGCACGTCCAGTCAGGTGGGCGGCATCGGCCTGTTCGAGATCGCCGAGGAAGCCCTGCGCATGCACGCGGCGGCCTTTGGGGACGATCCGCTGGCCGGAAATGCCCTGCACGACGGCGGCGAGTACGCCTGGCGGGTGCGCGGCGAGGAGCACATGTGGACGCCCGACGCCATCGCGAAACTGCAGCATGGCGTGCGCAGCGGCTCGTACAGCACCTACGAGGAATACGCCCGGATCATCAACGACCAGAGCCAGCGCCACCTGACCCTGCGTGGCCTGTTCGAGTTCCGTACCGAGGGCACCGGGCCTGTGCCGCTGGAGGAGGTGGAGAGCGCCGCCGACATCGTTAAGCGCTTCGCCACCGGCGCCATGAGCCTGGGCAGCATTTCCACCGAGGCACATACCACACTGGCGGTGGCCATGAACCGCATCGGCGGCAAGTCCAACACCGGCGAAGGTGGCGAGGACCCCGCCCGCTACGAGCGCGAGATGCGCGGCGAGCAGATTGGGGAAGGCGAGTCGCTGGCCAGCATCCTGGGCGGACGCCGCGTGGAGGTGGACTACCCGCTGCAAAGTGGTGACTCGCTGCGCAGCAAGATCAAGCAGGTGGCCTCTGGGCGCTTTGGGGTCACGACCGGCTACCTTGTGTCGGCCGACCAGATCCAGATCAAGATGGCACAGGGCGCCAAACCCGGCGAGGGCGGACAGCTGCCCGGCGGCAAGGTCAGCGAGTACATCGGCTACCTGCGCCACAGCGTGCCGGGCGTGGGGCTCATCAGCCCGCCGCCGCACCACGATATTTACTCCATCGAGGACCTGGCGCAGCTCATTCACGACCTCAAGAACGTCAACCCGGGCGCGGACATCTCGGTCAAGCTGGTCTCGGAAGTGGGTGTGGGCACCATCGCCGCCGGCGTGGCCAAGGCCAAGGCCGACCACCTGGTGATTGCCGGGCACGACGGCGGCACCGGTGCAAGCCCCTGGAGCAGCATCAAGCACGCCGGCACTCCCTGGGAACTGGGGCTGGCCGAAACGCAGCAGACGCTGGTGCTCAACCGCCTGCGTGACCGCGTGCGGGTGCAGACCGACGGACAGCTCAAGACCGGGCGCGATGTGATCGTCGCCGCGCTGCTGGGTGCCGACGAGTTCGGCTTCGCCACCGCGCCGCTGGTCGCGCAGGGCTGCATCATGATGCGCAAGTGCCACCTGAACACCTGCCCCGTAGGCGTGGCGACCCAGGACCCGGTGCTGCGCGCCCGCTTCCAGGGCAAGCCCGAACACGTCATCAACTACTTCTTCTTCGTGGCCGAGGAAGCCCGGCAGATCATGGCCCAGCTCGGCATCCGCCACTTCGAGGACCTGATCGGCCGCGCCGACCTGCTCGACACCCGCGCCGGCGTGGAGCACTGGAAGGCGCGCGGTCTGGACTTCAGCCGCGTGTTCTACAGCCCCGAGGTGCCGGCCACGGTGGGCAAGCGTCACCTCGCCACGCAGGACCATGGCCTGAGCCGCGCGCTGGACCTGAAGCTGATCGAGAAGTGCCGCCCGGCCTTCGAAACCGGCGAGAAGATGCATTTTCTGCAGGACGTGCGCAACGTCAACCGCACGGTGGGCGCCATGCTGTCGGGCGAACTGGTCCGCCAGCGCCCGGAGGGGCTGGCGGACAACACCGTGTTTATCCAGATGGAAGGTACCGGCGGGCAGTCCTTCGGCGCGTTCCTGGCCCCGGGCCTGACCCTGTACCTGATCGGCGACGCCAACGACTACACCGGCAAGGGCCTGTCCGGCGGGCGCGTGGTCGTGCGGCCCACCATCGAGTTCCGGGGCAAGGCCGAGGACAACATCATCGTGGGCAACACCGCGCTGTACGGCGCGACCAGCGGGGAGGCCTTCTTCCGTGGCGTGGCCGGCGAGCGCTTCGCGGTGCGCCTGTCGGGCGCCTCGGCGGTCGTGGAAGGCACCGGTGATCACGGCTGCGAATACATGACCGGCGGCACCGTGGTCGTGCTGGGCAAGACAGGACGCAACTTCGCGGCCGGAATGTCGGGCGGCGTGGCGTACGTGCTCGACGAGGACGGCACCTTCGCCCGGCGCTGCAACACCGCCATGGTCAGCCTGGAAAAGGTGCTGCCCGAGGACCAGCAGCTGGCCCACAGCCCTGTCCACACCCTGCACCGCGGTCTGTCCGACGAGGCGCAGCTACGCGCCCTGATCGAGTCGCACCACCGCTGGACCGGTTCGGCCCGTGCCAGCGACCTGCTTGACGACTGGGAAGGTGCCCTGCAGCGGTTCGTGAAGGTCATGCCGCTCGAATACGCCCGTGCCCTGCGCGAGCACACCCTGCCGGATGAGGAGCACTTCCACAGTGGCCAGGAGCAGAGTACAGACGGGCAGGCGACCGGCAG
This sequence comes from Deinococcus malanensis, assembly GCF_014647655.1. NCBI lineage: Bacteria > Thermotogati > Deinococcota > Deinococci > Deinococcales > Deinococcaceae > Deinococcus > Deinococcus malanensis. The sequence goes on along the minus strand of NZ_BMPP01000017.1, from coordinate 31,611 downwards.
CACCAGCATGCAGGCCGGCTCCCGCCAGAGCGGGCAGGGCACCCTGACCAAGTAACCCCCGGGTGGCGGGCGCTGCGCGAGCGTACGACCCGCCACTTTGCACTTCCACGGAGACCTCCATGAGCAAAGTCACCGGTTTTCTGGACCAGGAGCGCGTCAAAGAAACCTACGCGCCGGTCGAGGCCCGTCTCAAGCACTACCACGAGTTCCTGCTGCCGCTGGCGGCCGGCCCGGCAAGGGTGCAGGCCAGCCGCTGCATGGACTGCGGCATTCCGTTTTGCAACAACGGCTGCCCGGTCAACAACATCATTCCGGACTTCAACAATCTGGTGTATCAGGACGACTGGAAAGCGGCGCTGGACAACCTGCACAGCACCAACAACTTTCCCGAGTTCACCGGCCGCATCTGCCCGGCGCCCTGCGAGGCGGCCTGCACCCTGAACATCAACGACGACCCGGTGGGCATCAAATCGCTGGAGCTGTCCATCATCGAGCGCGGCTGGCAGGAGGGCTGGGTGACGCCGCTGCCGCCCAAGACGAAGACCGGGCACAAGGTCGCCGTGGTGGGTGCCGGCCCGGCCGGGATGGCTGCCGCCCAGCAACTGGCCCGCGCGGGCCACGACGTGACCGTGTTTGAGAAGAATGACCGGGTCGGCGGCCTGCTGCGCTACGGCATTCCAGACTTCAAGATGGACAAGGTGCACATCGACCGCCGCGTGGCGCAGATGGAGGCCGAGGGCGTCACCTTCCGCACCGGCGTGCTGGTGGGTGCCATGCCTGAAGGCAGCCGCGTGACCAACCTGGCCAAAGAGACCATCAGCCCGGAGCAGCTGCGCGCCGGGTTCGACGCCGTGCTGCTCTCGGGCGGCGCCGAGCAGCCGCGTGACCTGCCGGTGCCGGGCCGTGAACTCGACGGCGTGCACTTCGCCATGGAGTTCCTGCCGCAGCAGAACCGCGTCGTGGCCGGTGACAAACTCAAAAAGCAGCTGCGGGCTGATGGCAAAAATGTGGTCGTGATCGGCGGGGGAGACACCGGCAGCGACTGCGTGGGCACCAGCCACCGTCACGGCGCCAAATCGGTGACCCAGTTCGAGGTGATGCCCCAGCCGCCCGAGCAGGAGAACAAGCCGCTGGTGTGGCCCTACTGGCCCCTGAAGCTGCGCACCAGCACCAGCCACGAGGAAGGCGGCGTGCGCGAGTTCGCCATTGCCACCAAGGAGTTCATTGGTAAGGGCGGCAAGGTAACCGGGGTCAGGACCGTACGGGTGGAGTTCCGGAACGGTCAGCTTCAGGAAACCGAGGGCAGCGAGGAAGTGTACGCGGCCGACCTGGTGCTGCTGGCCATGGGCTTTGTCAGCCCGGTGGGAACCATCCTGGAAGCCTTCGGGGTAGAGCGTGACGCACGCGGTAATGCGCATGCCACCACCGACGAGCAGGGCGGTTACGCGACCAGCCTGGAGGGTGTTTTCGCAGCCGGTGACATGCGCCGCGGCCAGAGCTTGGTGGTCTGGGCCATCCGTGAGGGCCGGCAGGCGGCGCGCGCCATCGACGAATACCTGATGGGCGAGACGGTGCTGCCACGCTGAAAGGGTAAAAATCAGGGCCCCAGATTCCGACTGGGGCCCTGATCTTATTTGACTCGACTCCTGCTCAGGGCAAAGGGAAGCGGCTGGCGAAGTCATGCACTTCAGCCTTCACGTCCTCGCCCTTCAGCGCCCGGTCGATCAGGCCGGCGATGACCTGCATGTGTTCCTCGGTCATGCCGCGGGTGGTTAGCGCTGGGGTCCCCAGGCGGATACCGCCGCCGTGCAGGATCTTCTCGGTATCGTAAGGCAGGGTGGACTTGGAAATGGTGATGTGGTTGGCGTCCAGGCGCTTGGTGGCCTTGGTGCCGTTCAGACCCTGGGCCCGCAGGTCCAGCACCAGCAGGTGGTTGTCAGTGCCGCCCGAGACCACGCGGTAGCCCCGCTGCTGAAAGGCCAGGGCCAGGGCCTGGGCGTTGCGGATGACCTGCCGGGCGTAGTCCCTGAACTCGGGGCGCAGCGCCTCGCCAAAGGCCACGGCCTTGGCAGCGATCACGTGCTCCAGAGGGCCACCCTGGTAGCCAGGAAAGACGGCACGGTCAATCCTGGCCCCCAGTTCGGGATCGTTGCTCAGGATGATCCCCCCGCGCGGTCCGCGCAGCGTCTTGTGGGTGGTGCTGGCCACCACGTGGGCGTGGGGCAGGGCGTTGGGGTGCTCGCCAGCGGCGATCAGACCGGCGATGTGCGCGATGTCCGCGAACAGGATTGCACCGACCTCATCGGCAATTTCACGGAAGGCCGCGAAGTCGATGGTGCGCGAGTAGGCGCTGGCCCCGGCGATGATCATCTTGGGACGGTGCTCGTGTGCCAGACGCCGGACCACGTTCATGTCGATCAGTTCGGTCTCGGGGTTCACCTGATAGCCGACGATCTTATAGCGCAGCCCCGAGAAGTTCACCGGGTTGCCGTGCGTCAGGTGTCCGCCGTGCGAGAGGTCCATGCCCAGCACCGTGTCGCCGGGCTCGATCAGCGCGTTGTACACCGCGAGGTTGGCACTGGAGCCCGAGTGCGGCTGCACGTTCGCCCAGGCGGCCCCGAACAGCTCCTTGACGCGCTCGATGGCCAGCTGCTCCACCTGATCCACCACCTCACAGCCGCCGTACCAGCGCTTGCCGGGGTAACCCTCGGCGTATTTGTTGGTCAGCACGCTGCCCTGCGCCTCGCGCACCGCGGCGCTGGTGAAGTTCTCCGAGGCGATCAGTTCCAGCCCTGAGCGCTGTCGCTCGGCTTCCTGGCGGATCAGGTCGAATATGGCCGTGTCGCGCGTGGAGGGGGATTCGGCAGTCGTCATACAGGTACGGTAACACCCCCGCCTGAGGGTGCTGGCGGGGGTGTCTTTGCAAGGGAGACGACGTTTACACGAACCCTGCGGTGGGTAACAGACGCGACTGGGCAGAGCAGGTGATCAGGCAAGACCAAACGCCAGTGATGCAACAGTTCTGAAGGAGCGTTCCAGTCCCCGGCGTGTTGACGGGAGGTTGCCTGGAGATATGCAGCCCGTCTTACAGGTCGCCGGCCAGCCAGCGCACCACGTTCTTGCCCAGCGTGGCGTTGCTCAGGTTGGGCCAGTTGTTGTAGCTGCCCGAGGTGCCGTCCGAGTAGGTGTTGTCCCCGAAGGTGCTGCTGTCACCCCACATGGCGACCCGTCCCTTGCCGACGCTGCTTACGCCCAGATAGGTCTTGCCCCCGCTGCCCATCAGAGCCGAGCCGTTCAGCACGTCCACGCTGGTGCCGACATAGACGCCCGCGCTGCTGACTCCATTCAGGATCGGGTGGGTGGTCACCGGGGTGGCCGTATATACCGGATCACTGAAGCTGGAGTTGAACGACGCTTTCAATCCAAAGATCACATCGCTGTTCAGGCTGGCCTGCAGGCTGGTGCTGACGTTGGCCGGGGTGCTGCCGTCCCAGCCGTTGAAGACTTCCGGGCTGTCCCAGCCGTTGTTGTTGCGGTCGCTGACGCGGTGATCCGTGATCATGAAGACCCCACCGCCGTTCTGCACGAAGTTCTGGATGGCCGAGCGCTCAGTGTCGCTCAGCGGGTTCTGGGGTTCGGGAATCACCAGCACCGACACGCCGGACAGCGCGGTCGAGGTGATGGCCGTGCCGCTCAGGGTGCCCACGGTATAGCCCAGCCCGCGCAGCGCCGAGGCGTAATCGCTGTAGGCCCCGTCGATGCGCCAGTCGGCGTTGCCGGCATCCTCGGCCTTGGTCAGGTCGAACAGCACTTTCTTGGCGGTCGAGGTGCTACCGCCATTGTTCAGCCCGGGCGTGCTGCTCTGGACCTTGAAGTCCACGCTGTTGGCGTTCGTATCTGAACCGTCCGGCACGCGGGCCAGGGCACTCCCGGCGCCTGTGGGGGCTGCCGGGCTGCCCTCGCCCCAGCTGACGCTGGGGGTGCCATAGGCCACGGCGTCGATGACGGTCGAACTTTTCAGCAGGCGCAGGCTGGCGCTGCCGTTGTACAGGTCCGCGCCGGAGTTCACCAGCGTGCGGTTGGGCACGCTGGAGTCCTGCGCCACCACGAAATACCCACTGGCAGGAATGGTGCCTGAAAGCGTGATGGTGCGGTACTGGGTCCCAGCCGAATCGTAGGCTGCCAGGGTATAGCCGCTGAGGCTCTTGCCGGCTGGGCCCTTCAATTCAATGAAGGTGCCCGCGTCGGTACCGGCCGAGTCGTAGAACAGCTCGTTGAGCACCGGCTCACCGGCCAGCGCCTGGGCATTCAGCGGGGTGTGGCTGGCCGGCACCTGACCACAGGCAGCCAGTAACAGGGAAACGGAGGCAAGCAGCGCGCGGCTGCGGCGAACCGGAGTGATCAGAGGCATCGGCTTCGCATTCTCCTCAGCAATGTAAGGAGCATGTCATTTATGTTCTTAAGGTTTTGCCGATGCAACGCCGGTGCCTGCTGCCTACCGGCAGTTGTTCACGGCTTTCAGCGCCTGGGTAAAGCCCCTGACCGGGAACATATAGGTCAGTTCCCTTCCGCCGCTGCGGGTCACGCGCAGCGCTACGCGGGTCTGTGCGTTGCGGAAGACACTGAGCATCAGGGCATCGTTTCTGTCGGTGACCGCGAGGCTGGTTAGGTGCGTGTCGTCGTCCATGTCCTCAGCTTCCTCCAGCGATGCGGCAGGGACCACCCGGGCCGTCTGGCTGTCGACGCGGTAGGTCAGGGCAGGGATCTTGTCCTGATCATATTCGGCCTGGGTCATCAGCAGATTGCCCGTGTGCAGGTAGAACACCGGGATCCCGTCGGTGCAGACGAACTCGACATAGGTGTCACTGCTCTGCTCGTCCAGGTAGATGCTGCTGGTGTTGCGGTCGGAGATGGGGTCCTTGGTGACCTCGTACGACACCCTGGTGTTGGGAATGGTCACCTCGGCAGCAGACACAGAGATGGGCAGGGTGCTCAGGACCAGCAGGGACAGGAGGCGGCGCATGGCGCGAGTGTAGGTGACCCCCGGTTCAGCTGCGCGCAGATATGACCAGAACTGAGGGCTGCGCTGACCCCGGGCCGGTCTGCTACCCTGGGCGGCATGACGCCCCGCGCTGGTACACCTTCGCCGTTTCCCCGCAGTGGGGTTTCGCTCGCCTGAAGACAGGCTGAGCGCGTCGCCCCGCCTGTTCCAGGGCGGGGTTTTTCTTGTTTCAGGAGGACACATGCAGCAGCAAGCCATCAGTGAAATACAGGCGGCCGAGACCCTCGACACCCTTCAGGCCGTCAAGACGAAGTATGTTGGCAAGAGCGGGCTGGTGACCCGTGAACTGGGTAGCCTGGGCAAACTCCCGCCCGAGGAACGCAAGGTCCGTGGCGCCGAGATCAACGCCGTGCGTCAGGCCATAGACGCCGCTCTGACCGAGCGCGAAGGTACGCTGAAACGCGCTGCGCTGGACGCCAGACTGGCCGGCGAGGCCATCGACGTGACCCTGCCGGGCCTGCCTCTGCCTGCCGGTGGCCTGCACCCGATCAACCGGGTCTATGAGGACCTGACCGGCATCTATGAGCGCATGGGCTACACGGTCATCGAGGGCCCCGAGGTCGAGGACGAACACCATAACTTCGAGGCTCTCAACGTGCCCTGGTACCACCCCGCCCGGGACCTGCAGGACACCTTCTGGCTGGAGGACGGGCGGCTGCTGCGCACCCATACTTCACCGATGCAGATCCGCTACATGGTGGACCACGAGCCCCCGCTGAAAATTGTGGTGCGCGGCAAGGTCTACCGCTACGAGGCTACCGATGCCACCCACGAGGCCATGTTCCACCAGCTCGAAGGCCTGGTGGTGGGTGACGGCATCAGCATGGCGGACCTGAAAGGCACCATCGCCGAAATGGCGCGTGGTCTGTACGGCGCCTCGGCCAGGGTGCGCTTCCAGCCCAGCTATTACCCGTTCGTGGAGCCCGGCGCTGACTTCGCGGTGTGGTGGGACAACCCCCGTGGCGAAAGCAAGTGGCTGGAACTGGGCGGCTGTGGCATGGTGCACCCCAACGTGTTCCGGGCGGTGGACGATCTGCGCGAGGCCCAGGGCAAGCCACGGATCTACGAGGGCAAGACCGGCTTCGCCTTCGGTCTGGGGCCGGAACGCATCGCCATGCTCAAGTACGGCATCCCCGACATCCGCTACTTCTATGCCAACGACCCGCGTGTGATCGGACAGTTCAGGGGTGAGCTGGGGTGAGGGCCCGCGCCGTCGGCATTCTGTTCAACGAGCAGCAGGACGTGCTGCTGATGCGCCGCCGCAAGGAGGGCCGCGTCTACGCCACCCTGCCCGGCGGTGGGATTGAGGAGGGCGAAACGCCCGCCCAGGCCTGCGCCCGGGAACTGCTGGAGGAAGTCAACCTGGAGGTGGACGTCCTGGAAGAAGTGCTGACCCTGGAAAATCAGGGCAACCAGGAACATTACTTCCGGGTGGTGTGGCGCAGCGGTGAGATGCGCCTGGGCGACGGCCCCGAGGGCGTGCGCCACAGCGAACAGAACTGGTACAACCCCGAGTGGGTAAGCGTGGACGACCTGGACGGGGTGAACCTTGTGCCCGCCGAACTGCACCCCCTGATCCGCACAATGCTGGAGAACGCATGAAACTTCCCTATTCCTGGCTTCAAGACCTGATTCCTGCCCTGCCCCCCGTAACCGAGCTGGAGCCGGTATTTGCGCAGCTGGGCCTGCCGCTGGAAGGCATCGAAGAGGTCGCTGCCCCGTCTGAAGGCGTGTTGCTGGTGGCTGTGACAGCAGCTGAGCCCATTGAGGGCACGGCACTGACCAAACTGACCCTGGACGTGGGCCCTCACGGCGAGAAGACGATTGCCAGCGGCGCCCCCAACGCCGTGGACCTCCCGGCCGGCACCATGGTCGCGCTGGTCGCGCCGGGAACCACACTGGGCGACATGACCTACGGGGTCCGGGAACTGCAGGGCGTGGAGTCCTGGGGAATGGCGGCCAGTGCCAAGGAACTGGGACTGGGCGAAAGCAGCGCCGGACTGATGCTGTTCCCGGCCGGCACCGCCGCGCCCGGCACGCCCATGCACAACCTGTGGGCCGCCGATCAGGTGCTGGATGTCGAGATCACGCCCAACCGCGCCGACGTGCTCAGCGCCCTGGGGCTGGCGCGCGACCTGGCCGCCTTTCTGAAGCTGGAACTGCGTGAGCCGCCAGCCGGACCAGCAGCCACTGGACAAGGGGAGATCCGCGTGTCGCTACCCACGCGCGGCCTGACGCTGGAACGCGATCCCTCCCGCAAGCTTCGCTTCGGGTGTGACCACTTCGCGGCCCGCACGGTGGGCGGACTGACCAACGGCCCCGCGCCGCTGTGGATGCAGCGCCGCGTGACCCTGGCCGGCATGCGCCCCATTGATCTGATCGTGGATACCAGCAACTACGTGATGCTGGAACTGGGCCAGCCGACCGCGCTGTATGACCGCCGCGACGTGCAGGATGACCAGATCCTGGTGTCGTTCGGTCTGCGCCAGGGTGAGGTGGTGCGCGACCTGCTGGGCAACGAGCACACCGTGGGACCCGAGGACCTGCTGATTCTGGACGGCCGTGGGCGGGCCATTCCCAGTGTGGCTGAGGCGTTCACGACTGCCCGGCAGCCGCAGCAGGGCTCAGGCGTGCTGGGCATTGCCGGCATCATGGGCGGCGACCACGGCCATGTGCGGGCCGACACCCGTGACGTGGTGATCGAGTCGGCGCATTTCGACCCGGTTCTACTGCGACGCACGAGTACCCGCCTGGGCCTCAAGACCGACGCCGTGTACCGCTACGAGCGCGGTGTGGACCCGCTGCTCTCTCCCCGCGCCGCTGACCGGGTCGCGGACCTGCTAGCCGAGCATGGCCAGGGCGTAGCCCACCCTGGCGTAACCCTGGTCGGGGAGCCGGAAGTGCCCGGCCCCATCGAGGCCACCGGCGAGCAGATCCGCACGCTGCTGGGTATGCATGTCGACACCGCCGAGATGCGCGCCATCCTGACCCGCCTGGGCTGCCGAGTAGAAGGTGAGGAGGACATGCTGCGCGTTACGCCGCCTTCCTGGCGGGTGGACATGAGCATCTGGCAGGATCTGGCCGAGGAGGTCGCCCGCCTGCATGGCTTCGGGGCGCTGCCCGAGACTCTGCCGACCCTGCGCGTGCACGAGAGCAATCTTGGTGCGGCGGCCGAGAGCACGGCGCGGGCCACCCTGCGCCGCACGCTGGCTGGTTTGGGCTTCCAGGAGGTGGTGACCTACACCTTCACGAGCGACGAGGAGGCCGCCCGAGGCCGCACCGAAATGCCGGGTGTGCGTCTGCGCAACCCGCTGAGCGCCGACCGCACCGGCCTGCGCACCGCCCTGTACCCCAGTCTGCTCAAGGCGGCTCAGGCGCACCCGAAAGGCGAGCGGGCGCTGCTGTTCGAGATCGGTCGTATCTTCCCGGCTGCTGGTGAGACCGAGCGTCTGGGCCTGCTGATGCGGGGTCCATTCGCCGCCAGCACACATCAGCCAGGGGTGGCCGGCGGCTTCAGCGTATTCAAGGGACTGGTCGAGAGCCTCGCGGGTACGCTGGGTGACCGCTTTGAACTGCGTCAGCTGCGTGGTGAGGCCGTGCCGGGTGCGCTGCATCCTGGCATCGCCGGCGAGATCGTCTGGAACGGGCATCCGGTGGGCTGGCTGGGTGCCCTGCATCCGGAAATAGCGCAGGAGTTCGGGCTGAAGGGTGACACCTTCTTGCTGGAGGCGGCGCTGCCCCTGCCGGGCAGAACGTGGAGCTTCCGCGATCCCAGCCGTGCACCGGCGGCATGGCGTGACCTCGCGGTGATCGCGCCGCAAGGTGTCAGTTACGGTGAGATCGCCGGGGTGCTCAAGCAGGCCGCGGGTGAGCTGCTTGAAAGTGTCGAGCCCTTCGATGTGTATGTCGGTGCGCCCATTCCGGAAGGCCAGCGGTCCATCGCCGTTCGCCTGATCTTCCGGGGGGTCCGGACCCTCACCGATGAGGAAGTCGATCCGGTCATGACCCGCCTGATGGACACGGTGCGCGCTCAGGGCTGGAGTATTCGCGAGAAGTGAAGCGAAGGTAGGCTCCGGCTCGAATCATTCAGCAGATTCCAGGCGCAGAGCTCCTTTCGAGATGTCATTCTAGGCATCAATGAAGCTGACGCAGTCCGCTGGAATTTGAAGAGCCAACTCGGCCGGGAGCAATGCCTTCCGGCCGTGCCCTGTGATGAGCAAAATCTCTGAGCAGCCACAAACGGTCGGTGCAACAGGGACGTTCTACGGTCCGGCGAAGGTTCTCAGGTCAGTGGCGGGAACGTCGACACAGGTGGCAGCGTCCCCACCTTCTGTGGCCAGAAAACGCCGTACCAGTTCAAAGCCCAGCGCATACCCCGCCCAGCGTGGAAGGTGCTGCGCGGCAGAGCCATAGAACCAGGCATTGTGGTCGTAGTCCTCGCGGTCAAGCAGCGGCTCTGCTCTGGTCCAGAGCGAATCCAGGTCCCCTGGAACGGTCGTGTAGGGTGCAAGGACGCCGCCACGCTCCGGCAACTCATGGTGCAGTGCCAGACCTTCGCTGACCATCACTTCCAGCAGGGTCTGCCCGTAGCCCACTCCCTGCCAGCGACGGGCATGGTGCAGTTCGTGCGCCAGTGTCGCCGGAACTTCCTGTTTCCAGCAGGCGGCGAAGCTGGGATGGTTCGGAGTGAGCGTGACCTGCACCCAATGTCCCAGCGGCGCGTACCCGCCCACACCCGTCTCGGCAAGGGTCCAGGGTGAGACATACACCGCCACATCGACGCCACCCAGGTCCAGCAGCCCAGCCTGCCGGTCGAGCTGGTGCTGAAGCAGGTGACGCAACTCCGCTGCCAGCTCAGGCGGGATCTTTGCGGCGGCATTCATCAGGTGCAGTTGGTTGGTCTTCGACATGGCCCTGATCTTCGGGGGTCACTTCAGGTGCGGGTATCAGCCAGCTGGCGCATTCGCCCCAGCAGCCGGTCCAGATAGTCTCGGCCCGTGCCTCCTGCAGCGCTCCCTGAAATCCCTCACTCCCGCGAGTGGTACGCCCGCCTGGCCCATGAGCTGGGCGGGTATCGTCATCCCTGGACCCGGGTGCTGTCGGGCCCCGACCCGGAACTGACCTTCGACATCACCCTGGACAGTCTGCTGACCCCGCACACACGGGTGCTGGAAGCCGGCTGCGGTCACGGACCAGATGCCGCGCGTTTTGGCCCACGCGCCGCACGCTGGACGGCCTATGACCGCCAGCCTGAGCTGCTGGAACTGGCGAAAAGTCATGCTCCTCAGGCCGAGTTTCATCTCTGGGACGGACGCGGGGAGGTCCCTGACGCCTTGCAGGGTCCCTTTGATCTGATCGTCTCGCGGCGCGGCCCCACGTCTGTGATTCCGCACCTTCCTGTCCTGGCCGCTCCAGAAGCGCAGTTTCTGTACGTCGGCCCACACCTGGACGTCCCGCAGGTGCCCCAGCGCCTGCGAGCAGCCGGGTGGCAGCTGGTGTCCGAATGGCGGATTTCGGTGCTGGCCCACGCGCCCACCTGGGGAGACTGGCTGACCCGCTGTGAATTCCAGGGCCAGGAGGCGCGCCAGGAGGACTGGGACGCCCACGCCGGGCCGCTGGGCATGCCGTACCGCGAGGCACGTTACGTGGTGATGGCACAGCGCGACACTGAGAGCTGATCCATAAGCCAGATGTCCACTGCTCGCTGCGTATAGAGCCCCAGCAGCCTGAGCCGGCCGACCTCCTGTGCATCACACCAGCGTGCCTCTGCAATTTCGTCTGGAGCCGCGCTTACCCTGCCCGTGACCTCACCGGCCTCAAACACCACACCTACGCTGTCCCACACACCGGTCCCGTCCTTATAGCGGAACTCGGGCCCGGCCAGCAGCACCCTGGGTTCCAGTGAGGCGGCATCCAGTCCCGTTTCTTCCAGCAGTTCGCGTCGAGCACAGGCCTCAAAGGACTCGCCGGGCTCCATCTTTCCGCCGGGCAGTACCCAGTGGTCAGTGGCTGCATGCCTGAGCAGCAGCAGGCAGCCAGAAGAATCCGTGACCAGAACGCTGGCCCCGGGAACAAACAGGGGGGCTGGGCCCGCCGCGCGCCGCAGGTCGGTCCAGTAAGGGGTGGCTTCTTCAGGACTGGTTACCGGAAGCAGCGCCAGAGGCGCAAGACCGGCCCGCCCTCGCAGCACATTCAGGTTGGCGTGGTTGATATTGCTGCTCAGGGCCGGCAGATCCTCCAGGGTGAACCAGCGCAATTCCAGCGTCTCGCCGCTGCCGTCGGGCTGCGCGTTCTCCAGGGCGGAGGCCGGCAGATGCCCCAGCATGCGGGTCCCCACCTGAAAGACCTCATGCCCGTTGGGATAGCAGTGCCGGAACCCGGGACCACTCACCAGACCGTCGTGCACGCCCAGCCACGTGAGGTCCGGGCAGTTCAGACCGGTTTCCTCGTGCAGCTCGCGGCGGGCAGCAGCAAGAAAGTCTTCTCCGGGGTCAAGGCCGCCGCCCGGTGTGCCCCACAGCCTATCGTCGCCCCGTCGCTGTAGCAGCACCCGCCCCGCCTCGTCCTGAATCAGGATGCTGACGCCGACGCTCAGCAGTGGGCGCGGGCCCCATATGGCGCGCAGATTCACGGCACTCATCCCGCCCACTCTAGCCCGGGTCTGGACGGCGTCATTCCCCAAATGGTGCGGTACCTGACTGGCCGCGGGGCACGCTAACGTGGGCCGGATGACCCGGCCTGTCCCCGTCCCCATCCGCGTGCTGTTCGTGACTGATGCCCCGGCGGTAGGCGGCAGCGAGGTCTACATGCGTGAGATCATTCCGTCCATGCGCCCATTTGGCGTGCAGTCCGAGGTCGCCATGCCAGCGGCGGCCGGTACCGCCGATTTCCGTGCTCAGCTGTCGGAGCGCAGCATTCCCGTGCATGCCTACCGGGACCTGAAGCAGGTGGTGTCGGCCGAGCGCACAGGAGACTTTGACCTGACGGTCCTGAGCAGCTGGAACGCACTGGGCTACCGCAAGTACTACGCGGCGCTGCAGGGGCCGTTCGTGTCCCTGGTTCACGACCAGTTGATGCTGCACATTCCAGGCCTGCCACAGGCGGTGTACCGGGCCTTCTACGAAGTTCTGCAGGCCCGGGACATTCGCGGCGCGCAGCATGTCGTGACGGTGTCACACTGGGCGGCCGCCTACCTCAGGCGTCACCACCGTATGTCGCAGGTTCATGCCGTTCCCAATGGTGTGGACGTCAATAAATTCTGTCCGGCGTCAGATGCAGAGCGGCGGACCCTGCGCAAGGCGTACGACTTTCGACGCTTCACGGTCCTGGTCCCTGCCCGTATGAGCATCGAGAAGAACCACCCGGCTGTCATGGCCGTGGCCCGCGCTGTTCCGCATCTGGACTTCGTGCTGGTCGGCACCGGGTATCTAGAAGGCGTTTTGCGGCGCGTGGCGACTCCCAACGTGCGCTTCTTCGGCAAGCGGGATGACATGCCTGAGCTGTACCGCGCTGCGGACGTGGTTCTGCAACCGACCATCGCGGAGAATCAGTCGCTGGCAACCCTGGAGGCGCTGAGCAGCGGGACGCCGGTGGTCACCAACGACATTCCGGCGCAGCGTGAACTGGTCACCTTTGGACAGGAGGGGCTGCTGGTGGGCAGTGGCGTGTCTGGATACGCCACTGCCCTGCGCAGCCTTGCAGCGCATCCAGAGCATCTGGGGCGCATGGGTAAGGCCGCCCGCGAGCGTGTGCTTGGCGGGCACACGCTGGAGCAGAACGCGGCCGGTCTGGCCGGTCTGCTGCGCCAACTGTCCGGCCGACCATAAAAATAGAGCCACACCGCCTGAACAGTGTGGCCCTGCAGGTATCGACTGACTTCAGGGAGCAATCAGGGCTTCGAGCGTGGTGGTCACCAGGGCGCCGCCCTTGATGTACTCCACCTTCACCTGATCGCCGGGCAGCGGGTTGACGTTGTTGCTGGCCAGTTCACCAAAGGCACTCAGGGCCACCTTGCCCTGGTGGCTGAGGCTGGCGTTAAGCCGGCCGCTGACCGTCTTGAACGGCTGCTCGGCCCTCAGCGCGCTGTCACTGATCACCACGTTCTTCAGGTCGCGCAGGTACAGCGTGGCCTGGGCGTTGTGCCCAGGCACATTCACCTGGGCGCTGACGTCCGCACGGGTGGGTGTGAAGCTGTGGGTCTGGGGCGCGCAGCGCTCGCTGGTGGTCCCGGCGACATTGACATCGAACGCTGCAGTGGCCACCTGTGACCGGGTGTGGTAGGACACATCACCCTTCAGGTGCACACCACTTTCGGTCCAGGTGTAGTTCAGGCTGGCCCTGGCGGGTGGGGTGTTCTCGCGGCCGGCCCAGCCGGTCAGGGCCAGGGCATCCGGGCCGCCATAGCTCAGGCAGGCGCCAGGCGTCATGGCATGGGCCACCTGAGCAACCACCTTGTCGCCGTGGTTCATGGTGGCGGTAGCGCGGGTGGGCAGTTCTGTGCGGTAGGTGCGGTAGTCCTCTTTCTGTTCCAGCCAGACGGTCGCGGCGCCCTCGACCTTCCAGTTCACGCTGAGCTTCACGCCGGTCTTCTGGTTGTCGACTACCCATCCGGTGCTGGGTTCCGGGCTGATGGTCACCTGTCCGGTGGTCGAGAACGTCATGGTGCCGATAGGCAGGGGGCTGTTCATGACTGGCGTGGTGGTCTGCGTCTGCAGCTTCCCGGGGGTGGCCAGACCAAAAGCGCCCAGCAGTGGCCGGGTGACCGTCTGCGCGGACTGACCCAGGCTCTGCATGCCGGAGCTGGGAAACAGAGCCAGAAGCGCACGCAGGTCAGGGTCAAAGTCGGTGCTCCGCGGATCCAGCATGGTCTGCAGCACGGTGGCGGCAGCGGTGGCTGCTGCAGGGAGCGCGGCAGCCTCGGTGGACTGACCTGCAACCGGGGTGGCGGGAGCCGTGGCGGCTGGGTCAGCGGCAGTCGGGGGCTGCGTGCCATTGCGTTGCGGGTCGCAGGAGGCCATCAGCAGAGCGGTGGCTGTCAGGGCTGTCAGGGCGGGAAGACGCTTGAGTATCATTCATTTAATTTATTGCGTCCTCATAGTGCTGTCATGCGAAGTTGACCAGGGGAAGAGCCACCCGCAGGTTCCATCAGTCCGGACAGGGCCCCTTTCAGATCCCTCTCTGGCGCCTACCATGCAGAGCATGACTTCTGACCCACCACACTACGAGACTCAGGCCGTTCAGACCGGCATTCCGCGCGGGCTGGGCCAGACGGTGGGTATTCCCATTCACGCCGCTGCCGGCTTTCAGTTCGAGACGCTGGAACAGGCCCAGAGTGAATTCCAGCAGAACACCGGTCTCAGCTATGCCCGGTTACAGAACCCCACCGTGCGCGCCCTGGAAGAACGGCTGAGCACTCTGGAAGGCGGCGCGGCCACGGTGGCGCTGGCCAGTGGTCAGGCCGCGACGCTGACCGCCATGCTGAGTGTGTGCCGGGCTGGCGATCATGTGGTGTCCTCCAGCAGTCTGTTCGGGGGAACCGCCGGGCTCCTGAACAACATCCTGCCTCTGATGGGCATCGGCGCCACCCTGGTGCCCAACACGCCCGAAGCGGTGCGGGGCGCCATGCAGGACAATACCCGGCTGGTGTGGGCCGAGATTATCGGCAACCCCGCCGGAGACGTCCCGGACCTGCGTGGGCTGGCCGACGTCGCTCATGCTGGAGGCGCGCTGCTGGCCATCGACAGCACCTGGGCTGGAGTCGGCTTCCTGTGCCGGCCCTTGGAGCACGGCGCGGACATCGTGACCCACAGCCTGACCAAGTGGGCTGGAGGGCACGGCAGCGTCATGGGTGGCAGTGTCACCGTAGGCACCGCACATGACCTCAGCCGCAACCCCATCTACACCGAGGGCGCCGAGCAGAGCATCCTGAACCTACGCGGCGAGCAGGCTCTGGCCTGGCGCCAGCGCTGGTTCGGCGCCCATCAGCTGGGCATGACGCTGGCCCCTCACAGCGCCTTCCTGCTGGCCCAGGGCCTGGAAACGCTGTCGCTGCGTCTGACCCGCCAGTCCGAGACGGCGCTCTCTCTGGCAGGGTGGCTGGAGACCCATCCCAGGGTGGGTAAGGTGGGCTATCCCGGCCTCTCCAGCAGCCCCTGGCACGCCCAGGCACAGCAGTACCTGCGTGGAGGTGCAGGCGCGGTGCTGACCTTCGAGGTGGATAACCCAGCTGCGTTTCTGGGCCGCCTGCAGATTCTGCGCATCGTTCCCAACCTGGGCGACAGCCGCACCCTGGTCGTGCACCCCTGGACCACCACCCATGGCCGTCTGCCTGAGCCAACCCGGCTCGCGGCTGGCGTGACATCGCGCACCATCCGCATGAGCGTGGGCCTGGAAGCGGTGGCGGACCTCCAGGCCGATATCGAGCAGGCCCTGGGCTGACCAGGGCAGCGCAAGGCCGCTTCCTTATGGCGCAGGAAGCGGCCTCGGTGCGTTCAGTTGCCAGCCGCGTTACAGCCAGGGCTTCTTGCCAATCAGATAGTCCCGTTCAAAATCTGCGTCGGATTTGGTGAGGTACAGGATGCCCTCGATCAGACCCAGGACTCCCACTGCAGAACTGACCAGGGCGGCCAGGGGGAGTGTCAGTGCCAGACCGACAATAAGCATCAGCAGGCCCAGGATGATCGCCACGATCCATACGCCTACCTGTACGCCCAGCATGGTCAGCCCGGCACCGGTCATGCCGAGGTAGAACTTGTGGGCGCCCAGCCAGCCGAGAAAGATGCCCAGCAGGCCGGCAATGAGTTTGCGCTGAGCCACGTCGCCAGAGGTCTGTCCGGCACCCTGGTTATATGGGGTCATCGGTTGCTGCTGGACATAGGCCTGGGCCTGCCGGATTGCGTCGCCCCAGGGGTCCACCCTGGCCTGGGCTGGCGGCTCAGCAGGGGCACCCTGTGGAATCAATGGTGATTTGGCGCTTCCACCTGTGGCGCGGGCAATCCAGTCGTCCGAGTCGAATGGCTCCTGCACGGCGGTGCGGGATGCTGCAGAGGGGGGCGGGGTCAGCGGCGCACGCTGGGGAGCAGCCTCTGGCAGGCGCAGATTGTCGGCGCCAGTGAGTTCTGGTGACTCCTGTGGCCAGGGAGCAGGCTGCGCCACTGGGGACTGTGCCGGAGGAGCCTGCGGGGCAGGTGCCGCGCGTGAGGCGTTCAGGACGTCATCTACCCATGACGGTGCGTTGCCTTGCGGCGTCAGGTCAGGTGCCTGACCAGCGCTGGTCTTGTCATCCGGGTTCGTCATGTTTCCATTACGTCTCAAAAGGCCATGAAGTTGCATCCCCCGAAAGTTCTGGAGGCTGGCCCAAACTGCTGGACTGAACTTCCAGGACTGATATTTGTACTTCACCGCACTGCGATCGCCACAATCACTGGCACCGGCACAGTCAGCGGCCATGAAGGCACGGCCTCACGCAGCCGGCTTAGATGTGCGCGACGCAGCCGTGCCAGTGCCTCAGCCGACAGAGCACTTACCGGATCGCCTTCCAGCCCCGCGGTGATGTCAGCCCAGCGGGCTTCAGGTGAAGACAGGGTATAGGACAGAGGCTCAAGACTGACCTGGGCATCCTGGAACGAGACCTGCTGCAACAGTTCCCGTGCGGCCTCCACGCTGGGCAGGCGACCCAGCGGCGGTGGCGCCGGTTTCAGGCCCGACGCGGTTAGCTCCTCACGCCAGAGGGCAGGCAGCTCGCCCAGCAGGCCGGGACCGAACGACGAGAACGCCACCAGCCCACCAGGCCGCACGACGCGCCGCCATTCACGCAGCGCCTGCACCATGTCGGGCATAAAAAAGAGGCCTGAGGCGCAGATTACCCGGTCAAAGGTGGCGTCCGGAAAGGGGAGGGCAGAGGCGTCGGCCAGCTCGAAACTCAGCTGAGGAATCCCCTGTGCCTTGCTGCGTGCCTGGGCCACCATCCGCGGCGCGAGATCGGTGCCCACCACACGTCCGGAGGTGCCCACCCGGCTGGCCAGTTCAAGGGCCACCGTTCCAGTTCCACTGGCCACGTCCAGCACAGCCTGCCCCGGCTCGACGCGCAGTTGCCTGGCCAGTTCACGGGCGGCCAGGGCCAGAAATCCCAGCTGGTCATAGGTCGTGGCCAGCCGGTCAAATCGTGCCGCGTTGTGCCGGGCCTGGTCTTCCGGAAGCATAGGCGTAGCGTAAGTCTTCAGTGGCCTGCGGCTGGCATTCCCGGGCAGCCCCTTGATCAGGTGGTCATTGAGCGGCCTGCTGCTATATAGCTGCTGTTCGCGCAGGTCTGGAACATTCGTCAGCCGGAATGCAGCCCGTCAGCCTGTAGTATGCCTGGCATTCTTCAGAAGCTGTCCGGCGCGCTGTGTACCGCCCTGATCTACAATTGCCCGCGATGACTCCCCATGCGCGCGGCATCCTGCTTCTGGTCCTGGTTACAGCGCTGTGGGGAAGCACCTTCGCCGTGGTCAAGGAGCTGGGTGAGCTGTTGCCACCCAGCGTGCTGATCGCTTGGCGCTTCACGCTGGCCACGGTAGCGCTGCTTCCCGTTCTGGCGCTGATGCCGCGCAGGGCCGCGCCACGGGCGGCCCGTGCTGGTCCTTCAGCCTGGAAGGAGAGCCTTACCCGCGACGGTCTGATCCTGGGTGCCTGGCTGATCGCTGGCTACGGAACCCAGACCATCGCCCTGCAGACCACCAGTGCCAACCGCGCCGCTTTCTTTACGGCGCTGAGCGTGGTGCTGGTCCCGGTATGGCTCACCTTCGCGCAGCGCCGGCGCATGCCCCTGGCGCTGTGGGTCGCCCTGCCCCTGGCGGTGCTGGGCTTAGGGCTGCTGTCCTGGGAGGGCGGTGCCCTGGTGGCTGGTGACGCCTGGGCCCTGGCCTGCGCTGTGACTTACGCGGGATTTATCGTGGCCCTGGAAGGCACAGCCACCCGCCACCAACCCCTGGCGTTCACGTTCGCGCAGGTGCTCTCGGTCACGGTGATGGCCTGGATCTGGGCAGCCCTGAGTGCGCCGGCGCAACTGTGGCCCCCCGAGGCCGCCTGGGGGCCCCTGCTCTACCTGGGCGTCCTGGCGACCGCCGTCACCACCCTGCTGCAGACCATCGGCCAGCGTACGGTAAGTGCCGCCGAAGCCAGTCTGATCTACGCCCTGGAACCTGTTACCGCCAGCTTCTTCAGCTTTCTGCTGATTCAGGAGAGGGTCGGCTTGCGGGGCGCGGTAGGCGGGTTTCTGGTGGTGGTGGCTACCGTCCTCAGCCAGCGCACGCAGCCGGAGCCGCAGCCTGAGTTGCCTGTTCCCCACGGCCTGTCGGCTGAGCCGCCTTCAGAGGCAACTCCCACCGCAGCCGATCAACGCAGCCGGGCCTGATCAGGAATCAGCAGGGTGCGCAGCGCCGGGCTGGCCTTCCAGACCCTCAACAGTTCGTTCTTGATCAGAGAGTGCGCCACGGCGTCATAAATTTTGGGAGGCAGGCTGACAGACGGGTAGGTGGCGACCCGTCCCTTGGGCGTGACCCGGACATCCAGCGGAAAACTCAGCGCCAGGGTGCTGACCAGCAATGCGCCCAGAACAAAGCCGCCCAGGGCGCCCGCAGCCAGATGCCAGGGCGTTTCCACCGGGGCGCGGATCATGCGGCGGGTCAGCACGGCCAATCCAAACCCCAGTGCCACAACAGTCAGCACCGAGACCACTGGCGAGGAGCTCAGGCTGTTGGCCAGAAAGCACACCACGACGCCGCCCAGGCCCCAGCTCAGGCCCGCCAGGCCGCGCCGCACGCCGAGGGCCGTAACCACCGCCCAGAGAGTCACGAGCAGCGCGTCAAACCAGGTCATCACGGGCCCCAGTGTACCGGTTGAGTGCTTCGTGAAGCCCCTGCCCCCAGAGTGGGGTGCAATCGGCAGAAACGTTGCCTTGTGCCTGCGTGCGGAGGCCTACACTGAGTCCATGATTCGAGTGCTGCTTGTCGATGACCATGCCCTGTTCCGTCAGGGGCTCAGAAGCCTGCTGGAGTCCGAGGGCATGCGTGTGATCGGCGAGGCCTCCAACGGCCGTGAGGCGATCCGCTACGCCGCCGACACCCACCCGGACGTGATCCTGATGGACATCCAGATGCCCGAGCTCGACGGTGTGAAGGCCACCCAGAGCATCCTGGAAATCGACCCGAATGCGCGGGTCATCATGATCACCATGTACCGTCAGGACCGCTATGTGTTCGAGGCGGTCAAGGCTGGCGCCCGCGGCTACATCCTCAAGGACGCCGACGCAGCCACCCTGATAGACGCGATTACCCGGGTTGCTGGCGGCGAAGCCCTGCTCGATGCGGACATGGCCCAGAACGTCCTTGACGACTTCCGTGACAAGCGCGAGGAACTGCCCAGCGAGAAGCACGCAGACCTCAACGAGCGTGAGACCATGATCCTCAAGCTGCTGGCCCAGGGGTTTTCCAACCAGGACATCGCCCTGCGGCTGGACATCAGTGAGAAGACTGTGCGCAATCGGCTCTCGGAGATCTTCACCAAGCTGCAGCTCAATAACCGCACACAGGCGGCGCTGTATGCCATTCGGGAGGGCATCGCCAACCTTGAGTAAAACCATGAGTAAGAAAGGTCGTCCTGAAGCCAGGGGAAGCGCGCCGCAGCCGGTGACGTTCCGTGCTGGCTGTGGGCGTGAGTGGTCCATGACCAGTGCCGAACCGGACCTCGCTTACACCGAGCAGGCCTTCCCGGAATGCCCGGCATGTATGCACCGGGTCGAGCCCGAGGGTGCACCGCCTTTCTGTACGCTGCGCCCGGCAGGCACCGCGCATCCCTTTGCAGCCCTGGCGGGTCTGGTTCTGCCCGAGTGACAACAGCGTTTCTGGACTGTGCCCGCCAGCACGGATTTGCGGGTGAGGTCGGGCTGCGCATCTGTGCCCTGGACGGCACCGAGCTCTATGCCCTGAACGCTACCCGGACGTTTCCATCCGCCAGCACCATCAAGGTGCCTCTGCTGGTGCAGGCATTGCAGGAGGCGCAGGCCGGCCGGCTGGATCTCTCTGAAAGGGTGACTCTAGACGCATCCGATCATGTGCCTGGATCTGGTGTACTTCATGAGCTGGGGCCGGGACTGCAACCAACCTGGCTGGACGTCCTGACCCTGATGGTGATCGTCAGTGACAACACCGCCACCAACCTGGTGATCGAACACTTGGGGGCAGAGGCAGTGAATGCCTGGCTGGAGCGTGGCGGCTGGAGTTCTACCAGACTGATCGGCAAGTTGCAGCTGCCACGCGAACAGCAGAACGAGGCCCAGCGTCGTGGAGAGTGCAACCACACTTCTGCCCATGACCAGGTGGATCTCCTGCTACGGCTGGTCGGCGGAAGTCTGTTAGAACCCGCGCACACGGATCTTGCGCTGTCTATCCTTCAACGCCAGCAACTGCGGGACATAATCGGAAGGCGGGTGCCGCGCGACCTGCATGGTGAACCCCTGTACCGTCTCGCCAGCAAAAGCGGTGAACTGACCGGCGTTCACCACGATGTCGGCGTGTTGTATACGCCCCGGCCGCTGGTGATCGCATTGCTCTCACAGGGAGGCCAGGACCCGAGCGAGCACCCTGAGAACCGCGACATCCTGGCTCTGGCTGACGCCCTGTGGCCTCTGCTGGCCGAGTTGGGTCAGACAGGCCCGGTGGGGGACATTTAACCGCCCGGTAAGGCGCACGATAGAGGCTGCGGAAAGACTTGCAGCGGACCGGAAAGGACGCGCTGGGCGCAGGTCCGGTGCGTGCTATCCTGACCGGGATTAGGCCGTTTGTGACCCCAAGCCGCGAGGCAAGAACACAGGCCACTTCACGCATGAGGGAGAGGGAACGTGGAAAGAAACGACGCTGTCATGCCCTGGGTCGCCATAGTGTGCGCGGCCATTATGTGGATCATTCTGCTGTTCCTGTTCAACAAGGAAACAGCCCCCGAACCCGTGGTGGTGGATCCAGCGGTCGTGGCCAACATCAGCAAGGAAGTCCCCACGGTCGGAAAGTCGGTCTATGAGGCCAACTGCGCCGGCTGTCACGGGCTGCAAGG
Organism: Deinococcus malanensis; assembly: GCF_014647655.1. NCBI lineage: Bacteria > Thermotogati > Deinococcota > Deinococci > Deinococcales > Deinococcaceae > Deinococcus > Deinococcus malanensis. The sequence goes on along the minus strand of NZ_BMPP01000017.1, from coordinate 10,463 downwards.
ACAGGGCGGTGCCGGTCCGGCGCTCGCTGCCAACGAGGACATCACCAAGGACCCGGTTTACGTTCATTCCACGATCGTCAAGGGCAAGGGTTCCATGCCGGCCTTCGGCGACCAGCTCAAGGAAAACGAGATCTACGCCGTGGCCAACTACGTGCTGAACTCGTGGGGCAACAGGATTGAAGAACCGCTGACTCCTGCCACTGTGGCTGCCGGTCAGGCGAAGGTCGATCCGGAAGTGCTGAAAAACCGCAGCCGCTTCGTGCCTGACCACATACAGCTGCCCGAGATCTTCCTGGCCACCTTTGTCATGGTGCTCCTGACCTACGGTCTGATCGGTCTGTACAGCGTCTGGACCGAAGGCGTGGAACTGCACCCCGGCATCCACAAGGTCCGCTCCTCGCCGATGGCGATGCTGGCCATGATCACCACCCTGGCTCTGACCCTGCTCTTCAGCGTGCTGTTTGTCCGGCAAATGGTCACCGACTATGCCGGCTGGGGAGCTGCTGAACAGGTAACGCCGAATGTGTCAGCTGAGGGCTTCTACGCAGCTATGATCCTGCTGCTGCTGGCGCTGGCCACGGGCCTGTACAAAAAATTCTTCATGGACGGCGAAGTGCTCGTCGAGGACGCCAGCGGTGAGTTCCCCTGGTGATTTGGAGAGATTGAAATGACCCGCTACAGACGACAAGATCCCGAAATTACACGCCGCAAATTCATCAACGTGGCCGTTGGTACGACCGCGACGGTGGGCGTGGTCAGCCTGGTCAGTGCGCTGGGCACCGCCAACCCGGTGTTCCGGCTGACACGCGACAAGATGCCTCCTGTCAAGGGCGATATCCTGGTTCACGCCCTGGAAACCAAGGAAGGCCAGCCCATCCGCCCCAGCGAACTCAGCGACGAGCTGGTCCGCGCCTGGCCCATGGGCAAGGACGAGAACGGCAACAACGTTATCCGCAAGGGTGATCCCAACAACATTCTGGCGATCTACCGCTTCCCGAAAGGACAGCTCCAGGAGCCCACCAATATGGAGGCCACGGTGGACGGCGAGATCGTCGTATACAGCGACGTCTGTACCCACGCCGGCTGCTCGGTCAGTGATAACGACAAGCGTCCTGGGACGATGAATTGTCCCTGCCATTCTGGCCAATATGATCCAAAACAAGGTTGCAAGGTCATCGGCGGGCCGCCCCCCCGTCCGCTGGCGCAGCTGCCGGTCCGGCTTGAAGGCGAGAATCTGGTCGTGGGCGACTTCTTCCTGCAGCACCCCTACCCCTTCAGTGAAGAGGCCTGGGAAGCACGCAAGGAAGAGGTGGAGGAGCAACTCGGATGAACCAGTGGCTTGACGAGCGTCTGCACATCTCGCGCCTGAACGACAAGTTCCTGCGCAAAGCCTTCCCCGTTCACCACAGCTTCTTCCTGGGTGAAATCACCCTGTTCAGCCTGATCGTCCTGATCATCACAGGTATCGTACTGGCGCTGTCCTACGAGCCCAGTAACAGCATGGTGGTCAACTCCTTTGACCCAGGGACAGCCGACAAGCCCAACCTGCTGCCAGCTGCCTACCACTCGACGCTCAAGATCAACGCCATGCCGTTTGGGGACATGCTGCGGCGCATTCACCACTGGATGGCCAACATCATGATCGCGGCGGCCGTCATTCACATGATGCGCATCTACTTCACGGGTGCGTTCAAGAAGCCCCGCGAGATCAACTGGTGGATCGGCATGCTGCTGCTGATTTTCGCAGCGCTTACCGCCGTGACCGGCTACATCCTTCCCTACGATAACTACGCCTACAACACGGCCAAGGTCGTTTACGGCATTGCGGCTTCCATTCCCTGGGTCGGCACCTGGGTGGCGCAGGCAGCATTTGCAGGGAACTTCCCTGGTGAAGGCATCATTCCGCGTATCTACGGCTACCACATCATGCTGCTGCCCGGCATTCTGCTGGCCACCACGGCCGCGCACATGCTGATCATGGTCAAGCAGAAGCACACCCAGCCGCAGTACGCCAAGCGCATCGCCTACAAGAAGATCGTCGGCGTGCCGCTCAGCACCCAGCAGACGCCCATCATGATCATGCTGACCCTGCTGTTTACCGGCATCGTGGTTCTGTTCAGCGCCTTTATCCCGGTGCACCCGGTGGAGTACTTCGGGCCTCCGAGCACCACCCCGATCAACAACATCAAACCCGACTGGTACCTGCTGTGGGTCTTCGGTGCCCTGGCCATCATTCCGAGCTTCGAGTTCCACATTCTGGGCGGAGCCATCGGTTCCGAGTTCGTCGGTGCCATTCTGCTGCCGACCGTCGTCATCGGTCTGATGTTCGCCGTGCCGATGCTTGACCGCAGCAAGGACAACATGTACTACGCCGAAAACCCCACCAACCACCCGGTGAGGCTGGCAGCGGGCGTGGCGTTCATGGCCATGATGGTCGTGATGTCAGTGGCCGGTTACAAGCCGGAGCTGATCAGCTCCGGGCTGCTGAACAGTGCCAACGCCAATACCATCCTGTGGATCCTGACCTTCCTGATCCCAGCCCTGAGCTACTTCGGCACCCTGGCGATTGTTCGCGGCATTGCCAAGCTACGTGAGGCCGACGAGCGTGAACGTCTGGCCCACAGCCAGGGCGGCGCTTTACCGTCACACGACTGAGGTCTGAAACCCGACCGCCCCGGCTGCTTGCCGGGGCGATTCTTTTTGTGATCGGTCCAGGCGAAAAGCTCTCCAAATTTTCTGGCTGATGTCCCTTGTCGAAGGCTTTGCTGAACTGCGTCCCTTTGGGTACGGCGCGTCCTTGGCATAGAACTTCAGCCATCCCGCGATGGCCTGAACACAAACAACCCGGACTTCATCGGATGCGCTGCAGCCCCAATGACCGACGTGCCGAAATCCTGACAGCCAGCACTGTTGACGCCTGTCTGCCTTATCAGCGCGGTGCCGTGGCATAGCTGACCCAGCTACAGGGCAGTGCAGGAAATACATTAGGCTCACCAGATGAATGACCTGGCCCTTGAACTTGCCCGGCAGGCGCGGGCCTTACGTCTGGACGCCCGCCAATCTTCAGCACCTGACTCAGAAGCTCTGCAGGCTTTTGCCATGTCGGTGCTCGCAGAACTGGCAGCCCGGGGTCTTGTTGCTGGGGACGAAGAAATCGGGTGCTATGCCGCACCGCGCTTCCAGGGTCACTGAGGACTCGTGAAATGCGCGGGGTTGAACTAAGGGTAGCGACCTACCGATGTGGGAAAAAACCGCCACCTATCTACGGGTGACGGTGAACTTTGCGCGGGTTGAGGTTCAGGCCTGAACGCGGCCTGTTCGTGGGGAAGGGGTGGGGGCTGCGCCCTGACGGCTACCGGCAGCATAACCAACCTGCGCGCCGAACTGCCAGGCCAGCTTGATCATGAACTGAATGGCCTCTTCGTCGTGCTGGTCAATCAGGGCCCGCAGGTGTTCCGGCAGCCCTTCGGGCAATGGCATGGACCCGAGCTGCTCACCATACTCGGCGCGAAGCTGCTCGAACCACTCGGCATAGGGGTTCGTCATGTCTTTTATCTTAACACGAACACACTCAAGGAATGTAACAGTGTCTCAAAGACGCTGACTGAACAGGGGCCCATGCCATGCGGCAAAAGTGCCAAAAAGGCACGATTGTGTTGCGCCAATGGTGTTAGGCTTCACGCATGACTGCGACCTTTCCCACCGACAACAGCGGCGAGGCCCTGCACAAGGACATCCGCATCAGTGAATTTGGCGCTCAGAAGGCTCTGGGCATTCTGCAAAGCAGCGGCAAGGAAAATGCCGGCGTGCGCGTGTTTATTAAAAGTGGCGGCTGCAGCGGTTACCAGTACGGCATGGCCATCGACGACCGCGAACTTGAAGGCGATACCATCGTGATGGACCGTGGCGTCAAGCTGCTGGTCGACCGTATGAGCATCGACCTGCTGCGAGGTTGCGAAGTGGATTTTGTCGAGAACATGATGGGCGGCGGCTTTACCGTGAACAATCCCAATGCGACCTCTTCGTGTGGCTGTGGCCACTCGTTCCGCACCGACGGCGCCCAGTCGCCTGATGGTGAGGGCAGCGGCGGTTGCGCCAGCCACTGATCTTTTTATCCATGTCTGTCCAGAGGTCGAGTCCAACTCGGCCTTTTTTCTTGTGTAATCCAGCGCTGGTGCATAAGGCTGCTCTTGTGCTGCTGGATGCTGAACAGGCGCCATTATGGCTGCCTGTTGCTGCACTCTGTGCTGAACTCCCTGTCGTCGTCCGAATGGCTCAGTGCAACGGCACTGATTTCATGACGGTGCGAGAACCGTTCAGAGGGGGTGTTGGTACACCCATTCGTGAAAATGTGTTGACGGAATTCCGGCAGGCCTTATACTGACCTTCATCAAAAAAGGTAATGGGGAGCAGCATTGCCCATCATTTTGGAGGCTCATGTGAAGAAGACCTTGGCCCTGACCGCATTCATGCTTGGCGCAGCTCTGGCTGGCCCATCCAACAACAGTCTGGTGATTGGCACCTCGCAGGAGCCGCCAAACATCTACGATCCGTGGAACACGAACAACCTGGCCATTACCAGCGAGATCAACGGCTACATGGGCGCTAGCCTGATCGGCCTGGATGACGACGGTGAACCCTACGCCGACATTGCCACCCGGGTGCCCAGCATTGCCAACGGCGACTACAAGGTCGTGAAAAACGCTGCGGGCGACGTGGTACGCAATTCGGTGACCTACTCGATCCGCAAGGAAGCCAAGTGGAGCGACGGCGCGCCCATCAAGGTGGCGGACTTTCAGTTCTGGCTCAGACTGGTCAATGACGACCGTGTTCCGGTGCCGGACCGCTCGCCCTGGAACCGCGCCAAGATCACCGCCAGCGACGCCGACACCTTCACCATCACCTATGAGCCGCCCTACCTCTTTGCCGATCAGAACAGCCCGGGACTGGCGCCCAGCCATGTCATGGGCGCGGCCTGGAACGCCTTTGACGCCAAGACGAAAAACGACAAAGACGCCAAGGTCGTCAACGAAGAGTGGAAGAAATTCATTGGTGCCTACACCACGGCGCGCAACCTGCCCAAAGTCGTGGCCGGGCCCTTCAAGGCCACGGCGTGGCGCAGCGGCAACAGACTGACCCTGACCCGCAACCCCAATTACTGGCTGCACCCCAAGAATCAGGACAGGTATATCCAGAACGTTACCTACCGTTTTATTCCCAACACCAATACCCTGAAGGTAAATATTCTGTCCGGTCAGCTTGACGCCGTCAGTGCGGTGGGCCTGACCTTTGATCAGGGCGTGGACCTCACCAGGACGGAACGAGGCAAGTACAAGACCTACTTTGTGCCCGGCGCGGTGTGGGAGCACATCGACATCAATACGCGCGGTCAGAAGGCCAAGGACATGGACATGGACGACCCCCGCATGCGCCAGGCGCTGCTGTACGCCATTGACCGCGGCGCCCTGACCAAGGCACTGTTCCAAGGCCGTCAGGCAGTGTCCAACAGCTGGGTCAACCCCATCAGCAAGCTGTACAAGAAGGACGTCAACGACTACAACCACAACCCCGCCCGTGCCAGGCAGCTGTTCGCGGCCCTGGGCTGGACCCCCGGTCCTGATGGCATTCTGCAGAAGGGGGGCAAGAAGCTCAGCCTGAATTTCTCGACCACGGCTGGCAACACGGTGCGCGAGCGCGTGCAGCAGATTCTGCAGGCCCAGTGGAAACAGGTCGGCGTGCAGGTGAACATTCAGAACTTCCCCTCCAGCGTGCTGTTCGGGCCAGACTTCCTGAGCAAAGGCGAGAGTGGCAAGTGGGACATGGCCATGTATGCCTGGACCGGCAACCCCATTTTTGAAGAGGGCAATCTGTTCAAGGGTGAGGGCATCCCCACTGCCGCCAACGGCTACGCCGGCCAGAACAACGCGGGCTGGAATAACGCCGAGTTCAACAGGCTGCACAAGCAGGCCCAGGTGGAATTCAACCTCGGTGACCGGATCAAGCTTTTTGACCGCATGCAGACCATCTGGAACAGCGAAGTGCCCGCGCTGCCGCTGTATTACCGCGTGAACGTGTACACCAAGGTGCCAGGTCTGATGAACTACACCTTCAGCGCCTACACTCTGTACCCCAGCTGGAACGCGGCCAAGATCGGCTGGGCCAGCCGTGGGGCGGCCGAGGAGTACAAGCAGAAGTAATCCGGTAGAGCCGGGTCAGGCGCTTCTGGCGTCCCCGGCCCACCAGAGCGGGAAGCGCTGCCACTCTGGCGATGCTTCCCGTTTCGTTTTTGGGCTGCGGCCCTTACCCCCGAGGAACGTTATGGGAACCTACGCCTTGCGCCGCGTCATTCAGATGATTCCGCTGCTGTTCATCATCAGCCTGCTGATTTTCATGCTTACCGCCATGCAACCCGGCGACCCCGTGGACCAGCTGGCATTCGGCAACAGCAACATCACTCCCGAAGATATTGCCCGTCTGAAGGCCGCCTATGGCCTGGACCAGCCCTGGTACACCCGCTATTTTTTCTGGCTGAAAGAAGCCCTGACCGGAAACTTCGGGTATTCGCAGGACCATGGCATCCCGGCGCTCGACTTTGTCTTTCAGAACCGCCTGCCCAACACCCTGCTACTGACGGTGCCCGCCCTGATTCTCAGCACCCTGATTGCCGTGCCGCTGGGGATCTTCAGCGCTGTGCGCCAGTATTCCGTGCTGGATTACGCACTGACCTTTTTTGCCTTTGTGGCCGTCAGCGCTCCTGTGTTCTGGATTGGCGCACTGGCGATGTATTTCTTCGCCATCTTCCTTCCCCAAGCCACTGGTGGGCTGGTGGGGCTGCCGCCGGGCGGTCTGGGCGGCGACCTGCCCGCCGACGCCGGATGGTGGGCCGTCACGCTGGACAAGATCAAATACCTGCTGCTTCCGCTGCTGATTCTGATGCTGCGCGAGATTGCGGTGACCTTGCGCTTCATGCGGGCCAATATGCTCGAAACCCTGACGCAGGATTACGTACGCACCGCGCGCGCCAAGGGTCTGGCCGACCGCCGGGTGCTGTACAAACACGCCCTGCGCAACGCTGTGACTCCCATTGTCACCCTGATGGGCCTGGCAATTCCCGGCCTGTTCGGCGGGGCCGTGATTACCGAGAACGTCTTTTCCTGGCCGGGGATGGGCAAGGCCATTCTGGACGCCCTGGTCAGTAAGGACTTCAATGTGGTGATGGTCTGTCTGATGCTGCTGGCGCTGCTGACCGTGATGTTTCAACTGCTGACCGACCTGGCTTACGGTCTGATTGACCCGCGCGTGCGGTACTCGTGAGGACCTGTTTATGACCACTGTTATCACCGCTCTTCCCAAACCCGCCCGGAGCCGTTCGACCATTCATATTGCCGCTCGCCGCCTGCGCAGGCACAAGGCTGCCATGGTGAGCCTCGTGGTCATCGTGCTGCTGGTGATCATGGCAGTCTTTGCACCGTGGATTGCTCCCTACGATCCCAACAAGCAGGACATGCTGGGGTTTTACAGCCCCCCCAGCGCAAAGCACCTGCTGGGCCAGGATGAATTGGGCCGCGACCTGCTGTCGCGCATCGTCTATGGCAGCCGGGTCAGCCTGATCGTGGGCTTCATCGTCGCTCTTTTCAGCATCGCGTTGGGCACCCTGATGGGCCTGCTGGCCGGGTTTCTGAGTGGGCGCGTCGATACCGTGATCAGCCGCTTTATCGAGATCATGCTGTCGATTCCGGAGCTGCCCATGCTGCTCACGATCAGTGGACTGCTGCTGGCCAGCGACGCGCCCGCCATCACGGCCCTGCGCCAGAACCCGAATGCCAGTGTCTTTATTGTGGTAGGCCTGTTTACCTTCTTCGGCTGGATGGGCACGGCCCGGCTGGTCCGCGGCGAGGTGCTGAAGCTCAAGAACCTGGAATACGTGGACGCTGCCCGCGCCCTGGGGGCGCGCAGTGGCCGCATCATGTTCCGTCACCTCGCCCCCAACATCATGGGTGTGATCATCGTCAACGGGACCCTGGCGGTGGGTGGTGCGATTCTTGGGGAGGCAGCGTTGTCATTCCTGGGTTTCGGCATTCAGCCGCCTGTGTCCACCTGGGGCAACATGCTGTCCAGAGCAAATGAGGTGGTGCTGGAGCACCCCTATCTGGCCCTATACCCTGGTCTAGCCATTCTGATTACTGTGCTGGCCTTCAATTTCCTGGGTGACGGGCTGCGTGACGCCTTCGATCCCAAGAGTCGCCTGTAAAAGAAAGTATGTAAAGGGTTGGGAAGCTGCGGAACCGGCCCTCCAGTTCCGCAGCTTTTTTTCTGTGGGGTCACTGCTGTCCTGCATGGCTCGCGTATGCTGACGGCATGATTGTGCTTGGCATTGATCCTGGCCTGGCAAACCTGGGCCTGGGCTTGGTAGACGGAGATATCCGCAAGGCCCGGCACCTGCATCATGTCTGTCTGACCACTGAAAGCGCCTGGGTGATGCCCCGCCGCCTGCAATATATCCATGAGGAAGTGACCCGGCTGATTGCCGAATATCAGCCTGACGCCGTGGCCATCGAGGACCAGATTCTTCGCCGTCAGGCCGACGTGGCCTTCAAGGTGGGCCAGGCGTTTGGCGTGGTGCAGCTGGCCTGCGCGCAGGCTGGCGTGCCCATTCATTCCTATGGTCCCATGCAGGTCAAAAAGGCCCTGGTGGGCACCGGCCGGGCGGAGAAGGAGCAGGTGATCTATATGGTCAAGGCCAGCCTGGGGGTGCGCGAGCTGTTCAACAACCACGCCGCCGATGCGCTGGCGCTGGCGCTGACCCATCTGGCCCACCAGCCGATGCAAACGGCCGCACGTCTGGCGCGCGTCTGAGATGCCGCTGCTGGTTCCGCTACTGATCACCGTCACGCTGACCTTCGGGTGGCTGTGGTTTTTCGTCCGGCGCGACCGTCACCCTGAACCGCTCTGGCTGCTGGCGCGTACCTTCGCCTGGGGCGCCTTTGCATGGCTGGTCGCTGCGGCCTTCGAAGCCAGCCTGGGCCGGGTGCTGCATTCCCCGCTTCCCCTGGTGATCCTGCTGCTGGCTCTTCTGACGGCTGTGATCGAGGAGGGCAGCAAATTCCTGGCAGCTACGACTGCGGTCACCGAAGTGTCGTTTGATGAGCCGATGGACGGACTGGTGTACGCCGTCACCGCTGCGCTGGGCTTCGCTCTGATGGAAAACGTCACCTACACGCTGGGTTTCGGAACACCGGCTGCCACCTGGCACGCCCTGTTCACCACACTGGCGCATGCCCTGTTCAGTGCTCCACAGGGGTACGCCCTGGGTGGTCTGCACTGGGCGAGGGGTCGGTGGTGGGTGGTCCAGGGTGTAGTGCTCAGCATCATCCTTCATTTCGTCTTCAACGGCATTCTCAGTGGTGCCGAAGGTCTGCCAATGCTGCTGGCTCTGGGTACAGTAGTTACCCTGATGATCATTCTGGCCGGCCGGTACTATCTGGCTTTCGAAGCACACGCTCGTCAGCATGGTCCACCCACCAATTACACCCTGTTAAAAGAGCAGCGCGGCCGTTAGCAGCTGGTGGCAAGCCCCGACTTGGGTGGAGAGCCAGACACCGGGCTTTGTCCTGGTGTGCATCGGGTGCGAGCGCGCCCTACAGGGTGGGGTGAGCGGTCTGGCCGTCTACCCAGTGTTCGCCATCCTCGTCCTTTTCGTATTTCCAGACCGGCACGTGAACTTTCAGATGCTCTATCAGAAAGTCGCAGGCTTCCAAGGCAGCTCGGCGGTGTGCGCTTGCCACACCAATCAGGATGCTGGCCTTTCCAGGGCCAAGCCGGCCGACGCGGTGCTCGATATAGATACGTAGAGCTCCGTGTCTTCGTCGGGCTGCCTGCGCCGCATCGTGCATGACCTTATGGGCCAAGGCCTCATAGCCCTCATAGTCGATGTACGCCACCTCACGGCCCTGGTTCGGACTCCGTACGGTTCCCACAAAGTAGGCCTGCGCCCCGCACTCAGGGCGGACAAGAAACGCGTCGGCGTCGTTCAACTGCAGGGGAGTCGCGACGAGAGCACAGTGCGTATCGGAACCGGCGTCAGCGGCACCGCCTGCAACTGGAGGAAGAAAGGCCACTTCATCTCCTTCCTTCAAGAGTTGCTCGGGCGTCGCGTAAGTCTCGTTTACGGCCACCATGCAGCCCTTCAGACTGAGGCCGCACTGTTCCTCGACCACCCGGGCAAGAGCGCGGACATCCATTCCTTCCCGGACCTCCAGGCTCAAGTGCTCGGCGCCGATTTCCCGTTTGAGGCGGGCAAAAAACACCACATTCAGCTGCATGAGCGAGGCTACCATGTGGCTCTCCCACTTCCCCAACTCCGGGCCAAGTGCAGGGAGTTGACAGAATGGTTGTAGGCCTGTATCTTTTCTGAGCCTCGGTTGAGGCGCGACGCATGACAACGAGAGTGAAGAGCGAAGAGA